>JAHFKU010000021.1 GCA_023245195.1 Candidatus Staskawiczbacteria bacterium | reverse complement strand
TCTAGCAATAATTTCTTTGATCTTGCTCATATTATTTATCTTTTCATTATAACAGAAAATAGAAAAAAACAACCAGTTTACCTTGAATTACGAAATGCCCTTTGGAAAGCAAGTTTCGGGGTCTTTTCTCCAAATCTGGGCTGGAAATTCGCTATAATTTCTATGCGTAGCCTTTGGCTACGCCTATAAATTCTATCACATTTCCATCTTCCAGATTTGGAGAAAATACCGCGAAAGCATTTCGTGATTCAAGGTACAAATAAAAACCCCACCGAAGAACGATGAGGTATGATGCCAACTAGTCGTTGGCTATTCTTTCCAAAGAAATGAAAGGTATTGCTGCAACTCTTCCAGGGTTGCAACGTCGCCTTTATGTTGATAGGCCTTGATGCGGAGCATTTCTCCCTGCACCAGACTCCAGGCATCGGTTCCGGTTTCCGGAATAATGGTATCTGGCGAAATGTTCACTGGCACAGGAATCATCTTAACCGGCGGAATATTAACATTAATGAAAGTTTTAAGCAGTGTCAGGTAGGCTCGCAAAAGATGGTAGGGCGAAACAAAAAGAGCCAACGTTTTAATCCTAAGTTTCTGAACCATTTCTACCACCCATACGGCCTGCTCTCGAGTATGGTGGGCATGGTCTTGCGCATGAACATTGGCCATTCTTCTGAGTAAATAAGGCTTCCTTTTCAGATTCTTAATGATAGGAGGCCGAATATTAGTAGTTTCTATTTTCCATTCAGTTCCGGCAACTAAAAGATGCCTTGCGCGATAAACAGCCTGGTTTTCCCAGGCCGCAATAACCTGCTCAAGCCGCCAAGTTTCTCCCATGCCAGGAAATACCACCAGCGCTTGGCACTTTTTTTGTCGGCGGGGCACACTGTAAACCATCATCGTCATAGCGGCCAAATCATAGTCAGAAGAGACATCTTTTGGCACAACCCGCGCGATGTCCGACATGGCACTTCTCCTTGAGTAGTTGTCAAAAACCAAGAACGTGAATCTCGAAATTCTTTCATGGGATTTTCTCTAAATATGCGGCCGGGGGTACCCCTTGGGTCCTGATAGAATTTCAAAACGTAGCAAGCTACGTTTTGAAATTATAGCAAAGATGCAGGCCAGATTTAGAGAAAAGACCTGAAATGTGACTTTACATAAGGAATTTCGAGATTCACGTTCAAGAAAGCCTTTGGTTTACTAACAATATCCTATGCTTTTTACCTCAACATGTCAACAAAATAACACTATAACATTATATATAATGTTATAGTGTTAAATCTTGCTTACGGGTTAGTTGCGAGGTCATACCTCGCAAAGCTCATTCAATGTTGTTTTTACGGAAGTTTTACAAATCCCTGGCCTTCGAGGTCGCGAGCAGAAAAAGTCTTGGTGTCACTACCACCGTCTTTATCGGTTACCGTTACTTGGATTTTGCTGGCATGTTCCCACTCTTCAGGGCAGCCATCTTCATAATTTTTCTGTGGGCCATGGTAAAAACCATTCTTGGCAAGACCAAGACCGCTGGCCGGACCAGTCAAATGACCACAGTTAACTCCTGGCGCCGGCAAAAATTTCCAATCAATAGTTAAATCTTTGGGGTTGGCTGGAATGGTTTGCAATTGATAGTTGGTGGGACTGGTCGGCGGAACGAAATCCTGTTTAACGGCGGTTATTTTGGGCATAAAATGCACATTAACCTGGGCATCCCCAACCCCCGATGCCTGGGCCATAACTTTAGCAATTCCCGCATCATTTGAGGTTACGGTTACAGAAGCGTTGCCGCTTAAATCAGTTTTGACGTTTGCGGGATTGGGCGCCAACACACCGAGGCTCGTATTAAAGTGAACTTCCATCAGCCCCAAAGGCGTCGTTAAGATAATTGGTTTTTCTGACCTTGGAATTCGCTTTCCGTTTACAAATTTGGCCGGGCCAGTAACGCTAAAATTTGCGGTTACCGTAGAAAATGCTATGCCATCGGCCAATAATTTATCCGGATTGGCTTTAATCGTTGCCGCCAAGGTATAAATATCGCACTTTAAATCAAAGGTAACTGCGGGAATCCCAGTAACTGGCTTGCCATCGGCGCCCGTTAGCGTAACTTGTATTTTTTTGGGAACTGGCGGCGTCGCGCCTTGAGGTAAAATAATATCACCGCACATATCGTCTGGCACGATTGTCGCATAACTGCCCGAAGCATCCTTGGTGGCCGCGGCCGTATAGGTTAATCCTGTTGTTCCGTCGTACTGGATATAGGTTCCCCCGCCGCTTTGGACCGCATGCCACCCATGAGGCCCAGCATCATAAAAGGTTGCAGTCACTGGTCCATTTGGCAAAGTAGAATTATCAGGAACAGAAAGCAAAATCTGCCCGCCTTCTGGAGTTCCAGTCTGGCCAGCCGCAGTATTTGCAGATTGATTAAATGGCTTACTGGTTTTTTGGTTTAACCCAACCACGATGCCGCCAACAACCAAAAATAAAACGACCGCGGTCCAAACAATGCCTTTAAAAGAAATTGCGCCTTTTGAGTTGATCATATAATTATTATTTGAATTATTATTAATTAAAATTATGATTTCACTTTATACCAAGATTAATAAAAATACAATTAACAACCAAAAACCACCCAAAAGGTGGTTTTGTATGCGCTGCCAGCGGTCACATATTAAAACATCGCCGTCAAAACGCAACACCTCGCAAACGTATCAGATTAAGCATTCGTTGCTTGGTAATCTGATTGAAAAGCCCGTTGGCTGGAACAATATTTTGCTGTTGTTGAAATTTTTGCAGGGCTGATTTGGTAAGCGGGCCGAAGTAGCCAGTTAAGCGGGCTTCTGGATACACATTGGCGTTAATTAAAAATTGTTGCAATATCGTCACATCTTTGCCTTCGCTTCCAATTGTCAAATCCCTTGTTAGTGCTTTGTCGTAAACCATTGCCTTGTCACTCGTGACTTCAATATAAGAAAGCTGTTCAAGTTTTTTGAGCGTTGCCATATCAGCGATACCGGTAGCAGGGATGCCATATTTTTGTTGAAATAACAAAACTGCCTTTTCGGTTAATTTTCCGAAATATCCGGTAATCAATCCTTCAGGATATAATGAAGATTCTGATGCCAGCAATATTTGCAGGTGATCAACGTGCTTATTTTGATCTCCACGAGAAAGAATTTTAGAAAAAACATATATTGGCGATTTTTGGACTACTGGCGGCAGGGCAATAATATTGCTTTGGGTTTTTTCTTTTCTGGGTATAACGGCAATATGCAATGGAGAAGAATAAAATCCGTCTTGACTAACCCGATACATAGAATAGTAATAGGTCTTATTATTAGAAAGATCTGTATCAACAAATCTACCGCTGTCACCAAAATATATGACATTTCCCAGATCCGGACCCAAGTATCGATTTTCATCTTTTACAATAACCATAGAAAGCCCGGCATCTGGCGAAATTGGCTGCCAAAGCAAAAGCACTTGGCTGTCTAAAGGATCCACTTTTGTAAGCACCGGTTTTGGAATATGGACTAAAACTCCATGATAGCCTGCTGGTTTCTTCGGCGGCACCGTAAAAACTGGCGGCTTTAAATTTACTGCGGGCTTTGTGCTGGCAATCGGCGTTGGTATTAGCGGCAATGTCGGAACAGGAACAACCGAAGCAAGCGTAGTAAAAGTCACATTTTTATATATCGTTTCATTTCCTAATGCATCTGAAACTACGATTTCAAAATTATAGAGCGTATTGGGAGCAAGGCCAGAAAGCGGATGAACGTGGGCAGTAAGAAGGGCTTGGTGTCCGCCATCAGTTTGCTGATAGTCTGTGGTAGTCCCAAAATTAACAATACCGGTAGCGGGTTTGTCGGTGTCAAACAAAATGGTAGCGCCGGATGTTCCAATTGATTCAACGCTAACATGAGAAATTACCGGAGCAGCAACCGTAATTTTTTGGTAAGCAAGGGTGGTAAATTCAAATCCGCTTTTACTGATGGTTTGGCCTTTGCTATTTTTAGAAACTACTTTATAAAAATAATTCGCGGCCGGAATAAGATCAGTAAGTGTTATTTGGTGGAAAGCACTATTATTTGCTGACACAGATGAAAACAAGCTATAAGATTCATCTTGGCTATAAAAAACTTGCGCATCGGCCAATTCATTGCTGTCCCAAATAATCGTAGCACTAGTTTGGGTCAGCGAAGATGTTTCCACATTAAAGATAGTAAAAAGTGGCGCAGAATTTTTTGGAGTCACTTCTTCTGGCTGTGGTTCAGATTCAATTGGCTCCGCCACAACTTGATGGGTGGTAAAAATTTCATCAAAAGAAGATGCTTGGTTTGACGACTCATCCGCAACCGTTATCTTAAAATGATATTCTGTGTTAGCAGAAAGATTAGAAAGCAATACTGAATGCTCTGCTGCATAATCAGAAGTAAAGGGCACGCTACTGCCATAGCTTGCAGTTTTCCCATATTCAATTTTTCCTTGAGCCACTTCATTGGTAACCCAGTGCACCGTTGCACCGCTTTCCGTAACATTTGTAACATCTATTTGTAAAATTTCCGGAGGCACATTATCTACGGCAACTACTTTTATAGCAGTTTCCAAAATTCTATCCTGGGAATAGCTAATATTTCCACTGGCATCTTCAGCCACGATCCGGTAGTGATACGATGTTCCCGCGGCAAGATTAGTAATTGACACGGTATGATCTAAGGCCATATCCGCACTTTTTGCAGTTGCCTGTCCATAACTTGAAGTTTGACCATATTGCACATAACCATAGGCTAATTCATCGGTAGTCCAAACTATATTAGCTTGAGTTTCACTAGAAGAAACTGCTGCCACAGAAATAAAAGCCGGGCCATCAGTGTCAGCAATTATTTCTTCCGCGGGTTTGGGATCCGTTGTTGGCACAACATTAGTATCAAGAGCAAAGACTGGAACAAAAGAAGTGGCCAACAGAAAAATAGTCACTATTATTACAATAAATGATTTTATTTTTTTCATAAAATTACATTTTCTTTAGAGATTATTTGGTGTTTTGATATTCTTTATGAAGGCCAAGCGCCAAAAATGAACAGGTGCTTCCCAGAAAAATGCCAAGAACATTAAGAAGGAAAATAGTTCCTGCACGCACTGCAAGATCATTTGATAGATCAAATAATCCCATTCCGGTAGCTACCAATGGGGGCATCAGCGATACCGCAATTCCAATACCGGTCATAGCACTTCCCACTTTTGTCCTAACAAGGCCGTAAGCCGCAATCGCACCAGAAACCACGGCAATGAATATATCAAAAAAGGTGTTTGGAAAAAATGAGATAAGAGTATTTTCAACTGCTCCAATATAGCTTTTAACAAATATGGAAAATAAGCCGCCAATCATAATGGCAAAAACAACAGCAATGAATAGCATGCAAAGCGCGCGTAAAAAAAGCGTTCTATCGTAAGTAACCATGGCAAAACTCATAGAAAGAATCGGCCAAGCTAGAGGCGCCACAATCATGCTGGCAATTAACACCGGAATACTGTCGAGCAATATTCCTGATGCCGCCAAGATAATGGCTCCGATAATAAGCAAATAAAAATCCCGGTCAGGGATGGTATTTTCCAAAAGCATACTAACTGCCTGTTGTTTATTTTGTTTACTATATGAATGAGGTTGAAATAAAAATGACATTGTTTTAATTACTTTTTTCTTCTTTTTCTATTTTCAATAATTTTTTGACAATAAGAAAAATAATCAAAGCCAAAATGAGAAAATTAATTAATTCGGCAAGAAATGATCCGTATATAATATTCACGGGTCCAATGTGTATTGATGCCGTACGCCACGATTCGGCCGCAAGTAGGGGCTGAATAATCGGCATTAAAATATCTTTAACCAAAGAATTAACGAGCGTGGTTGAAGCCGTCCCCATAATAAAACCAACGGCCAAAGTTATCACATTAAACTCTTTTAGAAATTTTATAAAATCTTTAATCATTACTTAATTGTACACCTTTTTGGAATATATAGATATACTCCATGTAACTATGATCGTACTAACCAAAAACCACCTTTTGGTGGATCTGGAAGATAGCAATATAGCCAGGTAGCCTTTATTAAGCAGCATCAAATCTTGCTTTATTTTCGATCATCCACTTTTGCTGCTGTGCTTTCTGCTCTTCTGGAGTTAAATCCGCCTTACCTTTCATCACATCAGCATGAGCTTGCATGTAGTGAGGCATAAGTGCCTTCATCCACTCTTCAAAAGTCTCGCCCTGAGCTGTTGCTTCACACAAATCACATGTTAGGGTTTTCATAGTGTTTTTTTATTTATCTTAATAATTAATGCTTCCGACCCTTCGTTATTGTAATGATACTACATATTTTATCGTTAATCAAAAATCACCTTTTCCTTGAGGTAATTTTTAATATCATACTATGAGGTAAATTTGGCGCGGGCGATGGCCTGCCTGCCGGCAAACAGGGATTTCCTTCCGGTAAATTTCCTAACGAAAATTTCCTCCGGGCCTGCCCTCACGGTGTTCGCCTTTCGCTTCGCTCAAACTCACATTTCGCTCCGGGCTTCAAATCCTCTTATCTGCATATATGTAAAAAGCATCCCAATTTTGGGGTGCTTTTTACATCTGCGCGGGCGATGGGATTTGAACCCACGATCTCCTTCGTGACAGGAAGGCGTCTTGGACCGGACTGGACTACGCCCGCAATTTGCGTAGCAAATAGTTATTAGCAGCTAGTTATTAGTTATTAGACTAAAAACTATTTACTAAAAACTAGTTACTAAAATTTTTACTGATAAAAATTTTGTGCCGAGGGAGAGAATTGAACTCTCGACTTCTACTTTATGAATGTAGCGTTCTACCACTGAACTACCCCGGCGGATTTTTGACTAGGTCAAAAATAGTTATCAGTTATAAGTTACTAGTTATTAGATTTTACACTTTTAAGTAAACCGTGCAAAATTTTACTAACTAAATCACATTGCTCCAATTCTTTGGTACAATTTATCTGGAATACATTTTCAATTATCTTAAAAATGGCAATCGTTTCATACAAAGACCTGATCGCAATTTCCAGAAATGAACAAAAGACCCTTGAACTACCCGCGCCACTTCCCTCTGCGATATTCAGACAAATCGATGTGACAGCTCTTTTCAGTTGATCGTTAAGTGCGAACTTTTCTTCTTTTGGTAATTGCTGGGAGATGCTATAAGACATCTTAACCAGTTTCATAGCCTCTTGCCAGGCTTTCAATTTCTCGAAATTATACATATTTTTGTAATCGTTCGTTATTTTCTAACAACTAAAAACTAATAACTATCGAATACAAACTCTGCAGTCACAGTTTTTTGTCTAATTACTAAAGACTAAAAACTAATAACTACAAATTTTGCAAAGCAAAATTTGTTGCCCCTCTCCGAATTGCACGGAGACCTGCGGCTTATGAGACCGCCGAGGTACTGTTCCTCCAAGGGGCGATGACGAGTGATGTAAGAACACTTTATCATAAAAATCTAGCTAAGGCAACACGCATAATCCATCTACAGACCAGCCCAAACTAGGGGCCGCATGTTATGCGGCCCCTAGTTTGGGCTAAAACTAAAGATAACACGAAGCCTTGTATTGTTTTTTGCCTTCTATATAATAAACATTAAGATATGATTAAAAAATTAATTTCTAAAAACATATTTCTTGCAACAACGTTCCTTCTTTTGACATTTATCTTTTATTTTCCCTTTAGATTAAAACCAACTATTCAAGAAAATAGCAACATAAGCATAGTTACTCATATCGATTCCAATACCTCAATTACACCCCCCGCTTCTCTGCCAATCGAAATTACATCAAAGCCCACTAATATTGTTACTATTCCCATCGCTGATGCGGCGCCAGTTGAAATTGGAAAGCCGATTAGATTAACTATTCCTAGCATCAACGTAAACGCCTTCATCGAAAGTATTGGCCTAACCAAAGAAGGGGCTGTGGGGGTCCCCGATGGAGCCCGTAATGTTTCCTGGTTTAATTCAGGTCCTCGGCCTGGCCAACAAGGAAGCGCGGTAATTTCAGGACACTACGGACGCTGGAAAAACGGCATCGATTCGGTTTTTAATCTTCTGCCCAACCTTAATATTGGCGAAAAAATCTATGTTAAAGACGATAAAGGAAACATGCGTTCTTTTACGGTAAGAAGCACAAAAGTATACAGCAAAGATGAAACGGTTCCCGAAATTTTTAATAAAACTGACAACGCCTACCTTAATATCATCACCTGCCACGGAACCTATCTTGAAAGCCAGCATACTTATTCACAGCGCCTGGTTATTTTTGCCCAATTAGATTAAGCGTGCGTAAACAGCAAAAAAGCCGCCTTCGGGCGGCTTTTTTGCTGTTTGTAAGTAAAACATTTTTTGCACGTCCTATAATATGTAGACTAACCGCGTGTTTGGCATAAAATATATTTTTATGCCTCACGCGCACATATTTATGGAAGACCAAACCCAAAAAATCATGTCGTTGCAAGAAGAACTAATACAGGTGCAAAAAACGAGCTACAACGGCATTTTAGAATCAATGAAAAAGATAGAAGATTATAAAAAAACCAACATTGCTTTGTTGATTATTTCTTTTTTGTCGCTGGCATATGCTCTTACAGTATCTCTAGCGTTACTATAATAAATCAAACAAATATGATTATGGAAATTATAGACTACAAAGATTACTTATTAATAGCCACGGCTTTTCAAGATGAAGATGGCCATTGGATCGGCCAAACGGCATTTAAATCTCTCGAAGGCAATCCTATTGCACTACAAAATGCCATGGTTTTTGATAACATAACATTTGATTTAAAAGAAGATGCTGAAGATTTCGCTTTAAGCGGAGGCCAGTATTTTGTTGATACCCAGCTTGAAAATTCTGGCTTAGAATGACATCGCCATATTTTTTAAAATAACGATGCGGGTCGACAATTTTATTATTAACTAACTTTGAATTACGAAATGGCCATATAAAACCGTTTTTCTTGTCTTTTCCCCAATTTTTGGCTATAAATTAGGGAAAATCCAAAGAAACCATTTCGTAATTCGAAGTAAATAATATTTCAATCTTATGACCAAAAAAATTACGGCAAAAAGAATGTGTTCAGCTTGCAAGCACGAACACGAAGAAGGCACAACATGCCACTGCGGTTGTAATGAGTAAACCATGTCATCGATTGTTATTTAAAATTCACCCTTGAAAGGGTGAATTTTTTTATAAACTTTTGTTTTCGGTAACTTGAATTCACACTTTGTTAATAATACATCTGGTAATTTAAGGTTATGAAAGATATGAATCCTTAATACGTCTTAGAGTGTATAGGGATTGGGAAGCTAGTCGCCTCAACCCTAGAAACTTTGAATCACGAAATGCCCGTTTTAAACCGCTCTTCGGGTCTTTTCTCCAAATTTCAGCTACGAATGTGCTATAATTCTTCGGCGGATGCGGTTGCATAAGCCTCAGAATTCTATCACATTCTCGCCGTGAAATTTGGCGAAAATCCTCCGAAGGCATTTCGTGATTCAAAGTTAAAAAATAATAGTAACTATGGCTTTTAATCCATTAAACTTGGTTTAAAAGTTATCAATGAAAATGTTTAAAATAGCAGCATTAATTATATCAATTGGAATAGCGGCTACCGGAGGGCTTGCCATTAATAACCAACATGATCTAAAAAACGGGTCAAACGCTAGCATACAAAATTCTACCAGCACAACTTTGCAAGGCGACATAAATGCAAATATCCAAGATAGTTCTGATTTATTTTTAAGCGCTAACGGAAATACAAATCTAGATATAGATGCAAATGCGTTATGACTTTGAATCACGAATTGCTTTAAAAGAATTTTGTGATCATGTCGTCAAAGTAAATAAAGGTCGAACAACGTTATTAAACGTTATGAGTTAATATTCATCTAACTAATAAATCCTATGAACACCAAAAATAACATTCGTTCTATGGCAGTCGTGCTGGCGTCAACGCTGATTTTATCAGGTGCCATGCCGCTTATTGCCATGGCTGATAATCCAATCCCAAATACTACCGGTACGTTTCCTTCTTCTGTAGCCGTAGGGAGCGCAGGGTTTAATTTGGCAGTGTATGGTAATAATTTCGTACCAGGATCTACCGTATATTTTAATGGAAACGCTAGATCAACGGCATATGTTTCTTCTACGCAGTTAACCGGAGCAATACTAGCTTCAGATCTTGATAATGTTGGAACCTTTAATGTAACGGTCATCAATCCCGGACCCGGAGGTGGAACATCTAACGCCCAAATATTTACGGTTGGAAATTTGATTCCAAGCACCAGTTCCATTTCTCCAGCTTCAAAAGTAGCGGGAAGCGGAAGCTTTACCTTAACCGTGTATGGTGCTAATTTTCTTCCAAACTCGATTGTAAGATTTAATGGTTCAGACAGATCAACTAACTATGCGTCTTCAAACCAATTGACAGCTACCATCAATGCTTCTGATGTAACGACTCCTGGCGCCTTTAATATCACGGTAAACAATCCAGGTCCTGGAGGAGGAACCTCTAACGGCCAAACGTTTATTGTAACCGGAAGTTACCCAATTCCAAGTTTAAGCAGCATTTCTCCTGCTTCAAAAGTAGCGGGAGAAGGAAGCTTTGTACTGACAGTCTATGGCAGCAACTTTGTTCCAAGTTCAGTGGTTAGTTTCAATGGAGTCGCCAAAGCAACTACCTTCGTTTCTTCGGGACAGTTGACTGCGGTAATTCCAGCTTCTGATATTGCTATGACCGGAAGTGAAGCGGTGATGGTTACTAATCCCATACCAGGTGGCGGAACTTCCAATGCGATAATATTTACCATTGACCCCATTTCAGCAACTCCAGGTTCAGCAATTCCAGGCTTGCCTAATACCGGATTCGGACCAAGTGAACAATCATCGGGATGGACTGCAGTTATGGCAGCGCTGGCCGCTATGGCTGGCGTCGCGATAGTGGGCATGATATTAGGAAAAAGAATATGGATAAAGCGATAGCAAAAGCGTAAGAGCCGGGCTAAATGCCCGGCTCTTTACAAAAAAAACCGCGAAAGTATTTCATTATTCAAGAATAATCAATATGTCAAAAAAAATCTTCCTCATTATTTTTTTACTATTACTAGCAACACTGGCTGGCTTGTATGTTATCTTTGATGTAAACAAAAATAATGTTGTAAATTACCATAATGAAAACGCACTCACAGATGCCAATAACCAAACCATGGGGCCAGGCTTGCCCTTGCGCCTTACCATTCCAAGCATTAACGTTGATACTGAAATTATCAGGGTAGGCCTTGATAACAATGGATCGGTAGCGGTGCCGGAAGGCCCCAGTCAGGTAGCATGGTTTCAGTTGGGCCCACGGCCCGGACAAAAAGGCAGTGCCATTATCACCGGCCACTTTGGACCATGGAAAAACGGTGCCCATTCGGTGTTTGATAATTTAGATAAACTAAAACCCGGCGATAAAATTTATGTTAAAAATGATCAGGATATTACCCTCACTTTTACAGTAAGAGAAAGCCGTATCTATGATGCCAGCGAAACGCCCGCGGAAGTATTTAATAAAAATAACGGCATCTACCTTAACCTGATCACTTGCAACGGTGATTGGATCGCCAGCCAAAAAACTTATACCAAACGGTTAGTGGTATTTACTAATGCTGTTTAATTTTGAATCACGAAATGCCTTTTAAAAAAAGACCAAAAAAAGTATTTCGTAATTCAAAATATTTAACTAACAAACCTTTCTTGCGCTTTTTTTATTTTAGCCAGTGCCATCTGCCCCAAACTTCCGCTCGCCTCTTGTGAAAGCTGTTTAAATTCTTTATCCATCAACAGCGCTTTTTCATTAACATAAAACGCCATATCGTTAATGCCAACCAGCTTTAACCCCGCCAGCGTACTAAGCCGGGAAAGCGCCACATACCCCATGCCCTCGGTAAAACAGCGCGACAAATCAATTTCGGCCGCATCCAAATTCATGCCCTGACTTTTATGCACCGTAATCGCCCAGGCCAAGCGCAATGGCAATTGATTTATTTCGGCCACCACATTACCCTCTTCATTATCTATCGTCCAAGATGCGCGCTTAGCATTAATAATTTTACCGGAAAACGTTTCGATAATCGGCATTTGCATAATATCAAAATCAATCACGGTGCCTTGGGTGCCATTGACATACCCTGATTCAAAATTATTTTTAATAAACATTACTTGCGCTCCTTTTTTTAAAACCAGCCTTTCAGGCGAGAGGCAGCTTTTTTTTAAGGTCGCCACAATTTCTGCCTGGCCGATAGATGTCATTTCATACGCTATTTCTTTTTCATTAATTTTACCCAGTTCCAAATCATTAATTTTATCAACATCAACATTGTGGGTATATAATTTTGTGACAACACCGGCTTGGTCGTGGTCAAAAAAGTCTTGGCTGGCCAAAATTTCTTTTGACACTTCAATGTTATTGTCGCGGATATGATCCAAAAGCAGTGATAAATTTTTATCTTTCTGCCGATGCTGTTCGTCTAAATAGCAAATTTTTACATCCAAATTATTCCAGGCGTGCGATTCATTAATAAAGCTGATTTCCCGGCCATCCCGCTCGATCGGCGGAAGCTGGAAAAAGTCTCCGGATAACACCACCTGCATTCCGCCAAAGGGCAAGAAACTCGCTTTAAAATACTGGCAAATTTTATCTATCGCATCAAATTGGCTAGCTTTTAACATTGAAACTTCATCAATGATTAATACCTTGGCGCCCCTAATCCTTTTTAACAAATATTTGCGTGTCATGAGACCTCGAATTTCTTTATCTGAAATCGTTTCTTTAATTCCGAGGCCCGACCAAGAATGTATCGTAATGCCATTCATATGCGTGGCGGCAATGCCAGTTGAAGCCGTAATGGCTACGGCTTTTTGATGCTCTTTTAAATAATCAATATATTGGTTTAATAAAAAAGTCTTGCCCGATCCAGGAAACCCGGTCAAAAACACATTCTGCCCCATTTTTAAAATATCTAAAGCTTCACTTTGTTTCATACTCCTGATAATACCATGAAAATAATAAGCGAGGTAATCGTTTTAAAAGTAACTCTCGCAGGCAGTTTTGCATGGTCCCGCGAAGCGGGAAAACTGCCGAGAGGGTAGATAAAAAAATCCCGCTGGGGATTTTTATTATCGGTACTTTTAAAACGATTACCGAGCGACCCTACACCATATAAAGCTCCGTCCTCCTCTCTTCATCTACCTTCACCAATATCGCTTCTCCTTTCAAAATTTTCTCAAATGGTTTGCAGGCAAAACAGCCTTGCGCACCATACGGGCATTCAAAAACTCCCCTTTCGCGCGCATTTTTCACTTTGATGGCCGCGGCCAATACCCTATCTTTGGCGGTTTTAATATCTGGCAACAGCACTTCCGTCGGTTCGTTATTTCTATCAATATACCAATACGCCGCGCCCGATACTTTTCTTTTTTGCAGAGCATTTAAAAGCAAAGCATAAATCGGCAGCTGCAATGAATCTTTATCTTCGTCATTTTTTCCGGTTTTAAAATCAATTACCCGTACACTATCATCTTCTGGCACATATTGGAGCCAATCAATCTTGCCAGATAAAATAATATTATCCGCTTCAGATAAATAAAAATTCGGCGGCATGTTATTGGCATGTTCTTTTAATTTTACCGCCAGTTTTTCCAGTGGCCCCGGGTTTTCATTCACCCGTTCAATCATTTTTTTGGCCCGGGCTTTGGCTTCTATTTCTTCATTAGCATTTTTAAACCCGCCAACTTTCCCGGAAACCTTGGCCCAATTTTCTTCAAACGTTTGCAGTAACGGTTTTTTAAACCGGTCCTCGGCTTTATAAGCTAACAGCCCTTCTAGCGTTTCGTGCACCGCAATACCTAAAGACAAGTGCTGATTGACCACATTGATTTTCATCCCCCGCGGATTTTTATACATGTTATGCAAAAAGTACGCCCGCGGACATTTCAAAAAATCCCCGATCGAGGAATGCGACACCCACACAGCACTATATTTATCTT
>JAHFKU010000031.1 GCA_023245195.1 Candidatus Staskawiczbacteria bacterium | reverse complement strand
AAAAAGAATTAAAAGATTTAAGTAGAAAAAGGTTTCCAAAAGAAGAACAGTTTTGTTTGACTTCTCAGTTATGGCGCGCATTGGATTCTATTATTTTAAATATTGCAGAAGGTTCAGATAGGGGGACTGATAAAGATTTTGCCCATTTTTTAAATAATTCTCATACGTCGCTCAATGAAGTAGTAGCTTGTTTAGATTTAGCATTAAACAGTAACTATATTTCTGAAACTGAAAATGATTTATATTTAGTGAAGGCGGAAAGTCTTGCTAATCAAATTACTGCTTTTAGAATGAAGTTATTAAAAAATCCAACCAAATGAAGTTAAATGTCAATGGTCAAATGTCAAATGTCAGCGAGAAAGGTTACTCGCTTCTAGAACTGGTGGTTGTTTTGGCGATCTTTTTGATTATTATCGGGGTGACGGTTGACTTATTTCTTTCTGTAGTAAAAAGCCAGCGGAGGATATTAGAAGAGCAAGAATTGTTAAACCAAACGAGCCATGCCATGGAATACATGTCAACGGCCATCAGGAACGCCAAAAAAGACGATAGCGGATCTTGTGTTGGAACTGCGGGCAATTTTTATCTTCTTACCCATTGTCCTAACGGCACTTTGGTAGCTTGCAATGGCATAAAATTCATCAATCAATCAGATAATGATGCCTGTGTTGAATTTTTCTTAGATAGCGCCCTTGATCCGATTGATCCTCCATTGCGGGAATTAAAAACGGGCGGAACGGCCCAAAATTTGTTATCCAGTAAATTTAAAATTTTACACGGTAATTTCATTATTAATAGCGATAAAGCGCTTCACGTTTCTTCTAGTTTAGATCCGGTTCAACCAAAAGTGACGGTTTTATTAAGTGTTCAAACCAAGTCGGTGGGAAATCAGCAGCAAAAAATAATTCAAACGACCATTTCACAAAAAAACTTAAATGCCGTTTTTCCTCCTCCGGGATTGTCGTGTAATGGATCTCACCAGTGCGTGACGGGTGGTGGTGGTATAAGTTGTAGTATTGATACGGATTGTTTATAAAGTGGAAATTAAATATATGCAAAACAATCAAAAAGGAATATCGTTGATCATGGTTTTTTTTATCATGTTAATTATGATCGCTATGGTGCTTGGGGTAAGCACCATCTTGTATAAAGAAATATTGGCTATTTCTGATATCGGGAATTCGGCCTATGCGGTTCCAGTGGCAGAAGGTGGAAGGGAAAAAGCGATGTATTATGATATAAAAAAAGTGCCCCTTGGTGGCACGGGCAGCGGGCTTTGCAATACGTGTAATACTTGTCCTATTAGCGGGAGTGATCCTAATACGTACTGCAATAATTGCACACTTACGGAATTGGTCCTTGATGGGTGTAATCCGCTAACTTGTTCTAACTGTACTATTTCTTTTGATTCTAGCGACGGAGTTAGCAGTAATTCGGTTTCGGCTACTATCGGCAAGAGTTGCCAAGATCCTTCTGTTCAATTATTTAATTTGTATTCAACCGGAGTTTATCGAGGCGTAACCCGGCAAGAAACGGAATTCAGGACTTCTGCAAGTAATGCTCCGCCAAGCAATTTGATAGCTTACTGGAAGTTTAATGAAGATCAAATCAATGATGCTTTTAGGACCGTAGAAGATAGTGGCAGTTCTTGCACGGGTCATGGCGGATCTTATAATGGGACGGCAAACGGTCAAGGAGGTAGCAATCCTCTTCCACAACCAAGTACCGATGTTCCAAGTGCCCTGACTCTTAGTTCAAGAAGTTTGAGTTTTGACGGAACGGATGATTATGTTGATATGGGCAACCAAAGTGGATTGTTTATTTCCGGTTCCTTCAGTATTAGTGTCTGGGTTAAAGTTACCGGAGGTCAGGGAACCACGCGGTCAATTTTTGGAGATTATAATACCGCGGGTTGTTTATCAAGCTATGCTCTTCGTGTTAATAGCTCTAATAAATTTGCTTTCTTCTGGGAAAACCCATGCGGTACATTTCCTACCGTAACTTCTACCACAACCGTTTCTTTAAATACCTGGTATCACGTGGTTTTGGTTTGGGACAGTCCTTCGCATACGCGAAAATTATACGTTAACGCCGGCACGCCAAATACTAATGCAACATCCGAGGCCCGGGCTGATAATGGCGGAAATACTACCATAGGCGCTTCAGGATCATACCTAAATGGCCAAAGGTTTTATGGGAAGATTGACGACTTAAGAATTTTTGATAAGGCTTTATCGACCCAAGAAGTGACCGATTTATATAACGGTGTCAATTTAGGAGCATCTGATTCATGCGATTGTTTACCGGCGCCTGGTGATTAATATGGCTCTGGTCTAATTTTTATGGATAAAAAACAGGCACAAGAACGGATCAAAAAATTAAGAGAGGTGATCAACTATCATCGGTATCTTTACCATGTCCAAGATAAGCAAGAGATATCAGACGCGGCCCTCGACTCTTTGAAAAAAGAGCTTTTTAATTTAGAACAAGCACATCCTGATTTAATAACGCCAGATTCTCCCACTCAGCGGGTAGGCGGGGTTCCTTTAAAAGAATTTAAAAAGCTGGTCCATAAAACTCGTATGTTATCGCTTAACGATGCGTTTTCGGCTGATGATATGCGCGATTGGCTTGAAAGGATTTCAAAATTATTGACTTTACAAGAAAAAGATCAACTGGATTTTTACTGCGAATTAAAAATTGACGGTCTAGCCCTTGAATTGGAATATCAAAACGGCATGTTAAAAACCGCTTCTACGCGAGGCGACGGGTCGGTGGGCGAAGATATTACCCAAAATATAAAAACCGTCCAGTCGGTTCCACTTACTATAAATACTAAAGAAAAAGAATTAGTCGTGCGCGGCGAAGTGTTTATTTCAAAAAAAGAGTTCAATGCGATCAATGCCCTGCAAAAAGAAAAAGGGCTGGCCCTGTATGCTAATCCGAGGAACGTGGCTGCCGGATCAATCAGGCAGCTTGACCCAAAAATAACCGCTTCACGGAATTTAGATTCTTTTGCTTATGATGTTATTAATGATGTGTCTTGTGATACCCACGAACAAAAACACGCCAGGCTAAAAGAGTTAGGCTTTAAAATAAATCCCCATAATGCGTATTGCGCTAATCTGGAAGCAGTGCTGCGCTTCCACCAGCGCTGGATAAAAGAACGGGAAAAACTGCCCTACGAAATTGATGGGGTTGTGGTGATTATTAACAATAATGCCCTGTTTGAAAAACTGGGAGTGGTGGGTAAAACCCCGCGCGGAGCCATCGCTTTTAAATTTCCTCAAAATCAAACGACCACGAAAGTTCAAGATATTAGGGTGCAAGTGGGCCGGACCGGGGCTATTACGCCAGTGGCCATATTAGAACCGGTGGCTCTAACCGGCATTACCATTTCTCGCGCTACGTTACACAATGAAGATGAAATAAAAAGATTGGGGTTAAAAATTGGCGATAGTGTTATTGTGGGTCGGGCCGGTGACGTGATTCCCGATGTTATTAAAGTGTTGGTGGAATTAAGGACAGGCAAGGAAAAACCATTTACCATGCCGCGGGTGTGCCCAAGCTGCAGGACCAAATTAGAAAAGTCTGAAACCGAAGCTCTGCTTCGATGCCCAAACATAAAGTGCCCCGCCCGCCAGCGCAGGAGTTTTTATCATTTTGTTTCCAAGAAAGCCCTTGATATTGACGGCCTTGGCCCAAAAATTATTGACCGGTTGCTAGACGAAGGCCTCGTGCAAGATCCGGCTGATATTTTTGAATTAAAAGAAGGGGATTTAGCTGCCCTCGATCGCTTTGCCGAAAAATCAGCCGAAAATTTGGTGAAAGCTATTGCCCAAAAAAAACAAATTCCGCTGGCCAAATTTATTTATGCCCTTGGAATTCGCAATATCGGAGAAGAAACTGCCGTAGATTTGGCTCGCCACTTCGGGTCGCTTGAAAAATTACAACAGGCAACCTTGGAAGATTTTGATGCCCTTTCTGATATTGGTCCGATCGTGGCAGAGTCGGTGCATGCCTGGTTTTTGGATAAAAATAATAAAGAATTGCTGGATAAATTTGATAACGCGGGCTTGAAAATCCAAAATCCGCAAAAATCTGCCAAAGGAAAATTGTCGGGCAAAACTTTTATTTTCACTGGAACTCTAGATTCCATAGATCGTAATCTGGCCAAAGAAAAAGTCCGCGATTTGGGCGGGCAAACTACCGAATCAATATCCAAAAATATAGATTTTGTCGTTGCGGGCAATGAGCCTGGATCCAAGCTTAATAAAGCCCAAACTTTGGGGTTAAATATTATCGGCGAAAAAGAATTTTTGAAATTAATACAATAATAAATAGTGCATAAATGGAAATTTCTTTAAATTTTTTTAAAAAATTAGATTGGGGGATTATCATCTCTGCTCTTGCCATCACCGCTTTTGGTTTGGCTGGAATTTATAGCTATGGTATGGCCCAGCACGACTTTTCTGATGTTAAAAAACAGGTTATTTTTTTGGTTGTCGGTTTTGTGGCCATGATCTTAATGAGCCTTTCTGATTATCGCATTTTGCGCAACAATTCTTATTTAATTTTAGTTTTATATTTTTTGTGTTTGGCGCTGTTGGCCGGGCTTCACTTTTTTGCCCCCAATATTCGGGGCACTCGCGGTTGGTATCGCCTTGGGTTTTTGTCGCTGGATCCCCTTGAACCGACCAAAATTATTATCATTGCTTTACTGGCAAAATATTTTTCTATGCGACACGCACAAATGTATACGTTTCGACACATTATAATATCCGGCTTGTATATGTTGCTTCCTGTGATGTTAGTTTTTATAAAACCGGATTTGGGGGGTGTTATCGTTCTATTACTCATTTGGCTTGGCATTTTAATGGTTTCGGGAATTAAATTAAAGCATTTTTTGATTCTTTCGCTTTGTTTTGTGCTGGTGGCGGGCTTTTTATGGCAATTTTTATTAAAAGATTATCAAAAACAACGGGTGCTTTCTTTTATTTTTCCCTATGACCTGCTGGGCGGCTCTTGGAGCCAAACCCAAACTAAAATTGCCATCGG
>JAHFKU010000030.1 GCA_023245195.1 Candidatus Staskawiczbacteria bacterium | reverse complement strand
TGGTCAAATGCCTGCCCGCCATAGCCTTGGCGCCGGCGGGTCAATTGTTAATGGTCAAATGTTATTAACCGTGAATCTTGAAAATCTTTCAGAGGATTTGCGCCAAATTCCAAAGCGAAAAATTGATAGAATTCTGAGGCTTATGCAACGCATCCGCCGAAGAATTATAGCAATTTTGCAGCTGGAATTTGGCGCAAAGACCTGAAACTTGCTGTTAATTCAGGATTTTCAGGATTCACGGTTACTTATAGTATGCTCTGTCCTGGTATTGCAAATAAATATATTTTAGATTTTTTCTGATAGCCGGAGTAATTTCGTCTTTTAATAAAAGGTTCATTTTAGTAATTTGGGTATTAATATCCAGAGCTTGGTTGATGTAAATCTGCCAATGTTCTGATGTGGTAAATATGATCATGGTTTCTTGTGGCAATGGATTTATTTCCGGCGAAGATACTAATACTTTTTTAATGTCTATTTGAACATTATCTTGCAGGTTTTTTCTTACTTTTAAAATCGTATCAATAATATTTTTTGTGATGGCATGTTGGCCGGCAAACAGTTCTTTATTATTTGATTCTTGAGTAATAACCAGTGTATCTTGTAAATTACCTTCAAATGGTTCAAAAATTACTCCATGTTCGTCTATGGAAAAACACGGTTGAGTTTCTTCATTCCTGCAAAATACCGCAAATGGTTTCCTTTCTTTTATGATAACCATTACATCTTGCGGCCATTTTTTTTGCATGTCTACACTTTCAACGCCTGGAAACCTGTTCTTTATACGCTCGGTAGTATTTTTTGTGTCAAAGACAAACATGCTCTTTGAAAACAAGCTTTGGTTAATGTTAGTTTGGACTATATTTTTTATCTCTTCGGTTGTTATTTTTTCATTTCCTGAAACTTGGATATTAGCAATCTGGAATTTGGGAAAAAATAATACAACATATACAACTCCGGTCATTATCATTAACAACAATAGCGCAATCCAAAAAACCGGCATTTTAAAAATATGTTTTTTAGGCTTTAAACCCCGTAATTTATGCTGAATATGCTTATGGCGATGCTTCATAGCGAATTTTGAATTTCTAATTTTGAATTTTGATTAAATTTCGAATATTTTAATTCTAGAATTTACGAATTCGAGTTTTATTCGAAATTCGAAATTCTGATTTCGAAATTAGGCTAAAGTCCGCGCCTTATTCTACGGACACTCTCTATTATATAATTTAACCAATATTTTTGGGAAATAACAAAATCTTGGGTTTTCACGTATTCTTGTTTATAGCCGCCAAATCCCATTTTAAATAGCGTGGGCCCGGCATAAGGGTGTCTGGGAAATTTAACCGGATCAGCGTACCCCCAAAAATCATATATTTTGCATCCCCTCTTTTTTGCTTCGCGAATTGCTTCCCATTGAAGTAAATAAGAAACGGGTAATTTTTTGTATTCCGGTAAAAGCGCGGCATGATGATAAAATGCCATGTTACCCCAAAAAATCCCGTATGAAGCGGCAATGACTTTTCCTTGGTACTTGGCCAAGAATAGAGCGATTTGATGGTCGGGCGCAAAAGCGTTAAACTCTTTTTGAAAATATTCTAAAGAAAATGGCACGAATTTTTGATGTTTGACTACTTCAAGGTGCATGGCGTTGAAAGTATCAATGTCTTTAATATTGTTACTTTGAAAAATTTCAATGTCTTTATTTCTTTCTGCTTGCCTGATTAAATATTTGGTAGTTTTTCTCATGCCGTCAAAAAGCGTTTCTTCTTTTGGAGTAATGTCTAATTTCCAGCTCGATTCGGGATGGGTGTGCATGGGCCGTAACCTAAAACCCAAATTTGTAAATAATTTTTCGTTTTCTGGCGTTCTTTCCCAAATCGGGCTGATTCTAATAAAATCCGCCCTTTCCTGGTTCGCTAATTCTTTTAGTTTTTCCAGCAATATTTTTATGATTTCTTTTTTGGCGCTAGAATTTGTAATTGGACCGTGGGGAACAAGCAAAAAAGAAGCGCGTTTAGCTTTCATTAAAATTACTAAAGCTGTTGAAACTAGCTGATCGTTTTGGTAAATTCCAAATCTCCAGATTTTCTTATTCATAGACAATTGAAACTCCCCCCAATTCCAAGCCTGCAAGAAAGTCTTTTCCTGGCAGGTTTGCAAAAAACCCTCCCACTCATTTTTATTTGTAATTTCTATTATTTTATATATACTTGACATAATTATTTATTATGCTATATTCAGCATGTGTTGTCTAACTCTTATTACTGGAGCAAAGATGAGTACTTTAAAAATTGGCGCGAAGGTTAGGGCAAAAGTAGATTTTCCTACGGCAAGACATACTCACCCCAACCCAGCTGTTCATGTTGATGTTCCGGCCGGCACCCTCGGAATAGTCAGAAACATCTATCCCTGTTCCCAATTAGGTTGGGATGGAGAAATGAATCACGAAGTTGATTGGGAGGTTGCCGGAAAACCACGAACCATCGGCTATGGAGCTTTGCATTGGGAAATTGAACTCGCTTAATTACGACTAATTCTTAACTCGGTATCACTTTTAATTAGGTGTGCCGGGTTTTTTTATGTATATTTTCGTAAAAAATCAACTATCTTCTGCGCTTCTTTTAGTGAAATATTAATGTGAGTTGGTAAATTTAGGGTTTGCTTCGATAATTTTTCGGCATTTTTGCACATGCCCATTTCATATTTCATGGTATCTAATTGAGTGTCTTCGGGCGCTATGACACTGGTATACCAGTCTCCCAACAAGATATTTTCTTTGTGCCAGGCTTCATATAAAATTTCATGAGCCCGTGGATGAGTTATGGCAAAGCGTAAAAAAATATTATTTTCTTTTACCGGTAAGCCAAATTTTGCTTTGTCCGCCGAAGCTTTAGCGAAGGAGGATAATTCTTTATAATAAAATTCGGCGATTTCTTTTCTGTGATTATTAAACGTTTCTAATTTGTTAAACTGGTGTTGCGCCATCAACGCTAAAGCGTTTGACAGAGCTTTAGGAAAATAATCCGGCTTTAATCCCCTCTTTTCCTGCCAGCTAACAGCTTTTGATAAAAGGTGAAGCCATTGCGAAGCCACTAAAAATATTTTCCCTAAATCTATAACATTATATAAAGGTAAAATAATAAAATACAAAAGAATAGGATGCAAGATTTGCTGTGCTATCCAAAAATAACCGGGCTGGCCGAACTTTTTCTGTAATAGTTCTAATTTTTTAGCAATCTCTGGGTTATTGGTAACTGCCATTCCGCCATATACTGAAGAAATGACTTTGTCTCGTGAAAAACTGAAAAAGGCGACATCGCCAAACGTACCCACCTTGCGCCCATTAATTTCTGCACCCAACGCATGAGCACAATCCTCGATTATAATTTCTTCATTATGTATTTTATCTGTGTTTGCAGGTAATCCAAATGTGTGTTGCACAATTCGGACTTTATGAACTTTATTAACTTTACGAACTTTATAACTTTCGGCATTAAAATCGTCAGCCACATCTATATATATTGGGTTTAAGCCAGCCCATAATATAGGGTTGACCACGGCGTTGCAGGTAAAAGCCTGCATTAAAACATTACTTCCCTTCGGTAGATTTAGGGCAAGTAAAATAGCATACAAGCTTGATCGCCCACTATTAAAAGAAAAAGCATATTTTACGCCAATATATTTTTTAAAATTATCTTCAAGCGATGTAATCGCGCTGCCAGGCGCAGTATTGTGCCTGGCGATCCACCTCCAAGGTTGAAACAATAATTTCAAAGCCAAAACCACATCATCTTTTTGGACATTCGGAGAAAGTGAAATAGAAATGGGCTGGAATTTACTTACCATACAATAATTTTATTAATTCTTTTGGCCGGCCACCTTCTAATAATACTGCATCACCTTCTTTGCAAAATGTGGTTATGTGCGTCAAGATTTCTTCTGAATTTGTCGGTCCGCTAAGCGGACCATAACCCCGCTCAGCGGGGTTGCATAATAAAATACGATTTTCTGCCATCCCGTTCATTACGGCGCTCATTTTTATTTCTTTAAACCTGTCTTTAGTGGTAATAATCGCCATATCGCAAACCTGGGCTATTTTTTTGCCTATTTGGATATGGTTTTCTATTGATTTACTTCCCAGCTCAATTAAACAAGGCATAACGATAACTTTCTTCGCCCGTCCGTAGCCTTGCGCGGAGGCGGGCTGCCCAAAAATATTTAAATAATCCAAGTCAGCTATAACCCCATCGGGATTTGAAGAATACGAAGAATCTATAATATTAATTCCGTAAATGCCTTTTTGTAGCGTCATTCCCGCTTGTTTTTGCTGGATATTATTGCAGGCTTCGCTTATTTCGCCAAAACTCATGCCCATGGCTTTTGCAATCAAAATGGCCCCCAATAGATTTTGCACATTATGTTTTCCGAGCACCGGCACCGCAAAATGGGCTAATTGGCCATCCTTAGATCGCGCAATAAAAGAAATACGATTTTTTTCAACTACAATATCTTCTGTCCAAATATCAGAATCTATTTTATTTTTTTGCAGGGTGTAAATGTTCTTTTTTAATTCTCCGCCGGAAAGGTTATATATTTTTTTATATAAATCCAGGCAATATGTGTTGTCTCCATTTAATAAAATCAGGCCGCCCTTGGGCAAACTTTTAACTAATTCCTGGCCGCCTTCTGCCGAAAGCAGGTTTTCCAATGAACCGAATGTGGCCAGGTGCTGTTCGTTAACTCCGGTAACAATTCCTATGTGCGGTTTTACAATGTCGCATAATAACTTTATCCCGCCCCTGTTGTATGACCCCATTTCCACAATAAATACCCCATGTTCTGGCTTTAAATCTTTCAAAATAGTTTGGGCAATGCCCATTTCTGAATTTTTATGTTCGGGAGTTGCCAGCACTTTGAATTTTGCTGCCAAAATCGTGGTTAAAAATTCTTTGGTAGAAGTTTTGCCATAGCTTCCAGTAATGGCAATAACTTTTATGTTTGGATATTTTGCCATTTTTTTCTTGGCTTTTTGTAAAACGATATTGCGGGCCACTACAAAAAATGGCTGAATTAGTAGCACAATGCCAGAAATA
>JAHFKU010000020.1 GCA_023245195.1 Candidatus Staskawiczbacteria bacterium | reverse complement strand
TTAAAACCCAATTCACGCAACTCTTGAATCCACCTGCATACATGAGGAAGTAATGCGGGACCCGATAATCCTCCACCGCCCAAATGGGCCAACGGAGAAACATCGGTGCCCCATATTTCCTTCCAATTAATTTTTTTCCAGCCGAATTTTAGAGTGTTGGAAACACAGATCGCGTCACAATTTGGATGGCCATGTAATTCCATGACCGTTTTTGTTGCAGCAGTATCAATGGCGTATTTAAGCATAATGGGCACTGAAAGCCTGCCCGCAACATCGCACACTTTCGCAGATTCACTGACCAAATCCTTGGTGCTATGCAAGGAAGTGTTGGGACAAGACAAATTAATCTGCAAACCAAACGGAGAATAAAAAAGATTTTTGTATTCATCGATAGTGTCTATGATATAACGCAGTTCATCCATCCTTTTTTCCATTGAATCTTGAACCGACATCACAGAAACAAACAATGGCGAGCTTTGTTGTTGCCACTTTCCGGTTTGAAGCAAAGCTCTAATTCCAGGATTTGGCAAACCCATGGCATTGAGCGTATGCCCAGAAGAAAACTTCGTCTTCGCCCATGAAGGGAAAAAACGTTCTTTAATGCCCTTCCTTACATTACCTTCCCGCGGATACAGAGTAGCCGTTTTTGAAACAAAGGTCATACCAGTAAAATCCGGCTTCCAAAATGGAAGGCGGTGAAACCAGTATCCTTCACCAAAAAACCTTTGCACACCTGAAGCGCCAAGCACGTTGCCAAACTCAATCCCTCGCAGTTGCATCGCAGTTCCTTTCGCATAAGTTGTTAAAGGGCTTTCACGGAGCCGCTTACAAGAATCGAACTTGTGTCTACGCTTTACGAAAGCGTTGTTCTACCACTTAACTAAAGCGGCCTATGACCCTATACCAAGATTATCACTAGGAAAGACAAAAATCAATTGAGTTAAATAAAAAGACCGCCAGGCAGATTGCTCTGCGGAGCGGTTTTTGGTTTCAATAACCCTTGGGCGGTGGAATAATGACGTCACCAACCTTAATAAGACCACTCTCGAGCACTTCAGCAACGAGACCTCCGCGATCAAAGAATGCTTCCTTAAAGCTTTGATTGTTACCAGAGAGCTTGCTGGGTCGTTCACATGGGTCGCAGTACTTCACGCCGCGAAGTTTTGCAGTGCCAACCTGAAAATCTCTGCCAATGAGCCACATCAGCTCTACATCCATGGTAATGATGTTGCGGCGGGTTTCCCAATACGAGAAACCACTACCAGGAATGAAGAGTCCATTAAGAAGGCTAACTTGCCGATTACCGACACCGGTTTTCTTGTTGAAGCTACCTTCACCGATGCAATAACGATCTCCTTTCAGGCCTGCCCCAGCGATTGCCTCGGCTTCAAGGATTTCCTGCATCCTCTCACCGGCCACAGGGCTAATGAACAAACCGATGACTTTACCGTTCATCTTAATCTCCTTTCTTGTTCGGATAGTTGTTCCAAGAAATTCCTGGCTTGGCGAAATGCCTTGCCACGATGCGAAATGGCATTTTCTTCTTCAACAGTCATCTCGCCCCATGTTTTTTCGCTTCCGTCAGGAACGAAAATGGAAGCATAGGGCATCTTGGGCTGAGTTTTTTCACGAGTCACGGTAAGAATCTTGCCACGAACTTCGCCCACAAAGAGGTATTGTGCTCCTTGTGGCGAAATTATGACAACGGCCGTCTTGAATGTGGCCGAGCGGTCGAAAACATTCTTGAGCTGTTCGAGAATCCATTCGGTCATCTTAATGGTTTCTTTGTTACCACCATTCCAGTCGGCAGTATGAACTCCTGGTTTGCCACCGAGAGCATCAATGAAGATTCCCGTATCGTCAGCGATAGCCCAAATACCAGACTTATGCTGATTGTGGACGAACATGGCTTTCTTGGTAGCATTTTCTTCGAGCGTAGTGCCATCTTCTGTGGCTTGACCTTTAATGCCAGCCTCATCAAGACTGATAATGGAAACACTTGAGTCGTGAAATACAGCCTTGGCTTGCTCCACTTTACTCGGATTCCTTGTCGAAAGAATAACTTGCATAATATTTCTCCTTGTGAATGGGCTAGATACAATTTACCACAAAATATCTAAAACACAATGTTCAAAAATTATATCAAAAATATCGTCTAGGTTATTTAGACTCTAACCACACTTACCTATTATTTATGCGAATTTTCCGATTATATTTTGGTGGAGCGAGAGAGGGGAATCGAACCCCCATCTGTTCCTTGGGAAGGAACTATTCTGCCACTGAACCACTCTCGCATGCTTCATAGAGTACGTCAAGTTACTTGCCCATAAGACTGTGCAGTGCATTGCCGATCCAGGCCAGCCAGTTATTTTTTTGGCGGGCATCGGGCTTGTCTTCTTTTGGCAAAGGCATGATAAATGAAACGGCGGTTTCCCCGGGTTGCTGCAAATCTAATTCTTCCCGCGCCACTTTTTCTATGTATTGATTGTCATCCGCCCGCAAAATACCTTGATGCAAATGATCGTTTCTTTCCTGGATGTCCTTTATTTGGTTTTGCAGGTTTTGAATCTGGGATAAAAATTCTTTTCTTTTATGGTACATTCTTACATTGGCAACGACGAGTATTATTAAAATACCCAAAACTAACAGAGCTCCCCCATATAACAACAAATACTTCCCCACGGCGCTCTTTCTTTTATTTTTAAAACTTGTTACCATTAATTTAGCTACGAAATACGAATTTTTTACGAATATACGAATTAACAAAATGTTCTATTCGTATATTAGTATTTGATTTTTAATTCGTAGAGAAATCATGAAAGCTAAAAAAGTATTTAAAATCGTTTGGGTTATTTTAATAAGCTTAGTTGGCCTAAGTACCATTATGTGGTCAGTTGGGATCGGGTTTTTAAGATAAGTCAATATTAGCAAAAATAAGGTAAAAAAAACAGCCCGGTTAAAAAGTCCAAAGCTGTTTTTTTATTAATTGAGAGATACATTCTTAATGGCGGTTTCGTAGGCAGACAATATTCTTTTAGCTTCGCTGGCATCTAGCTTGTAACCTGGTTCATAGACAATAGAATTTCTCATCTGGTGGGCCTGCAATAGTTCTTCGCGGTTGGGCAAGTTTTTTTTGGCCGCCGCATCAAGCAATTCTTCAAAGGTGGTTCCATCATAATCCATATCTTGCAATGTTTCATATAAGAAATCGTCGGCTTCAATGACCGCTAGTTTTAATTCAGCTTCATTGCCAGAGCTCATTCTCTTTTTAATCTTTTTCCAGCTTTTATTGAATTTTTTTAATTCAAAACTTTCTTTAGAAAAAAATTCCGTCACTTCTTGCAAAAACTGATACTGCAAATAACTGCTATTGAGATAAAAATATATTACGGCGCAAAAAAAGAATGCCGTAAAAAAAATAAAGACAAGCTTAATTGGAAAAAGCGTTTCTTGGATGCTGGGAGAAGAAATGAAATAAATAAAATCTTTGATTCCGATTAAATTATATAAATAGTCCCAATTGATAAGCATAAAACGAAAATTATACTAATTATTCTAATTATACTAATTATTCTAAAGAATGTCTAAAAAGTGAATGTCTAAAACGTATTGGTTAGGTTAATTAGAACAATTAGAATAATTTTTCCATTTCAGCAGCAATGGATAATATCTTGCTCTCCTCAAAATGGTTTCCAATAATTTGAAGGCCGACCGGTAAATCACCAATTTTTCCCGCAGGAAGGGAAAGTGCAGGCACTCCCGCCAATTTTACCGGACAAGTATATACATCCATTAAATACATAGCCAGCGGATCGTCCTTTTTTTCGCCAATTTTAAAAGCCGGAATCGGTGAAACCGGAGAAAAAATCACATCTACTTTTTTAAAAGCTTTGACAAAATCCTGGCCGATGAGCTTTTTTACCTCTTGGGCTTTTTTATAATAAGCGTCGTAGTAGCCGCTAGAAAGAGCATACGTTCCGATTAAAATCCTTCTTTTTGGTTCCCGGCCAAAACCCTCTCCCCTGCTTTTTAGATATACATCTAATAGATTATTTCCGGACTGGTTGCTGTGGCCATATTTAATCCCGTCAAACCTGGCTAAGTTAGACGATACTTCGCTTGGTACGATAATATAATAACAAGCAATCGCATACTGGGTCATCGGCAAACTGATGGGAATAATTTTGGCGCCGGCATCTTTGGCTTTTTTTATGGCGTCTTTAATTATTTTTTCAACTTTTGGATCAATGCCTTTTGCAAAATATTCTTTCGGCACTCCAATTCTTAAACCTTCGAGCTTATAGCTTTTAGCTTCCAGCTTATAATCAACCGACGTAGCATCAAATGGATCTTTTCCTGAAATGGCTTCAAAGATTATTCTTGCATCTTCAACGGTCTTTGCCATGGGACCGATTTGGTCAAGCGAAGAAGCCATAGAAATTAATCCATACCGGGAAACCGCGCCATAGGTTGGATTAAGCCCTACCACGCCGCAAAATGAAGCCGGCAACCTTATTGATCCCCCAGTATCAGATCCAATAGAATAGGCCGCTTCTTTGGCTGCCACTGCCGCGGCTGAACCGCCTGAAGATCCCCCGGCCACCCTTGTTAGATCGTGCGGATTTTTAGTAACTTTATAAGCTGAATTTTCGGTGGAAACTCCCATCGCGAATTCATCTAAGTTATTTTTCCCTAAAATTACTGCGCCTTGTTTCTTTAGTCGCACAATAACCGTTGCGTCATAAGGAGCAACATAATTTTCTAATATTTTGCTTCCGGCCGTCGCTTTCTCTCCTTCAACCAAAATGGCATCTTTAATTGAACAAGGCACACCACATAAAAGCGAAAAATCCTTACCAGAAGAAATAATCTTATCAGCCGCTTCTGCCTGCTCTAGGGCTAATTTTTCTGTAATAGCTAAATACGCACCAATTTTTCCATCGGTTTTTTTAATTTGCTCCAAATAAGCTTTGGTTACCTGAACTGAAGTAAACTGCTTTTTTTTAAAGCCATCGTGGAGCTCTTTGATTGTTAAATCTAGCAAATCCATATTTAAATACGAATTAACACGAATCTTTTACGAATCTTCACGAATCACGAATTCTCACGTTTCGTCATTGTGAGGTTTTTCGAAATAATCTCCACATTCGCGATTCGTGTTTATTCGTTACTAAATTCGCGTTAATTCGTCACAAAATTGCTTTCACCTTCACATACCCATCCTTCTTATCCGGTGCGGCTTGTACCAAATTATTCGCCAAACTCGCCGGCTTCCCCACTGCCTCATCCCCTCTCAATTCATTTTTCTTTCCGCGTTTTTCGTTTCCGCGTAAATCCGCGTTGTTATCCGCGTAAATCCGCGTGTTTGCTTTTTCAAGCAAACGAAAGTAATCCAAAATAGCCGACAAATCTTTTTGCATGTTTTCAATTTCTTTTTCACTTAGTTCTAATCGAGCTAATTTAGCGATATGTTGGACCTCTTCTTTGGTTATCATATTAGCAAATTGTAACAATAAATTTGAAGCAATAAAAGCCTTGACATATAATTTTTTTAATGCTAAAAAGACGCTGCATCGATTGAACGTTGAAAACCTAAACGTAGGAGGAGCTTATTATGGATGTGTGTCTTATTCTTTGCTTTTTTCTCCTTACTGTCATGATTGTTCTTTTAGTAGAATTACAAAAACACCCTTGTCCAAAAAAGATCAAATCTGAATTCCGAGTTTGGAAAACTCTCCAACCCAGCCCGACCGTTAAAAATATTGATGACTATTGTAGAAATATAAGAGCTATTCAAAGAATAAGATTCAGCGAGGAAGCTGAAGATATAATTGGTAAACCTGATTTCAGGGTCCCCAATCATAAAATCAGACTCAATCTATGTATTGCTACTGTCCGAGAATTAACTGGAAAACAAGAGGCTCCACTAAGAGAGATTTTTAAGGCTATTGAACGTGTTGGCAGACTTTGTCCCAACTGGGTTGGTCCCGAATTGCGTTTACAGTATAAAAACCAACCAGAGAATGAAAGTTTGACTATTAGTATGGAACCGATTATTGGTTCAAAAGGTGAACTTCACCTATTCTATCTTGATAGCGATAATCGCGAATTATGGCTCTGTACCGACTCATTTGATCCCAATTGGGACGATCCTAGCAGTCAATATTACTGCGACGGAGCATATGCTGGTTGGTACTGTTCTGGAAAATTCGTTTTTGTTCTTCATAATAAATAAAAACCCTTCTTGCATTATCAAATGCACCAAGAGTCTTTTTTTTACATAAAATCCTTAATCATCTCAAACCACATAGCTCTTCCCGTTTAAACAATTTTACCTTTTAGAATTAGTGCAAGGCACTATTTAAATGGGTGAATAAGTTGACAATATTTATTTAAAGGTTTATAATCACACTACCGGATAAATTTTACCCAAAACTCAAAAAAGAGGTATTTTTCATGTATAATTTCATGAAGCTGTTCTCAGACATGTTCAATAAATTCGCAAAATTCATTTTGATCTTTCAGATCATTTTCATTACAATCATTGTTTTGATGGTAATTATTGGTCTTTATTTCATCATATAGTTTCAAAACAACCAAAGGCCCACGACGCAACCGCGTTCGTGGGCTTCTTTATTTACAAAATGTATCTCATGCGTAGCGAGCCAGTTTCTTGAGTGAAGCATGTCGGAGCCCGCCCGTTGTGGCGGGCGAGACCTAAGCGCGCTTGAAATGATATACAATATCTATCATTTCAAACGACGCTGTGCTGAACGAGGGAAAGCTGGGAAGAGAAGCATCGGCGGCGAAGCGACTATATCGGCGCGCCCCATTCTTCGTCCTTTTCAACTAAATTAGCCAACGTATCTATATTTTCCAAAGCAATTCCACAGCCTCGCACTACCGACGTCAAAGGATCGTCAATAATTTTGCAAGGCATTTTTGTTTCACGAGAAATTAAAGCATCCAGACCACGCAATAACGATCCTCCGCCGGCCAGATAAATTCCGTTGGTCATGACATCTGATAATAATTCTGGGGGCGTTTCTTCAATGGTTGTTTTAATGGCCGATACAATTTGGTTTACCGATCGTTCCAAAGCTCGCTGGATATCATCGTTAAACACCACTACTTCTTCGGGAAGCCCGGTAATTAAATTCCGGCCGCGCATAGGCACTTCTTTTTTGTCTTTTAGAGGCATGGCCGAGCCAATATTTATTTTAATGTATTCAGCCATTCTTTCGCCGATTAATAGCCGATACTCTTTTTGGGCAAACTGGATAATATCATCATTTAATTTATCTCCGGCCACTTTAAGGCTTCTATAAGTTACAATGCCACCCAAAGAAATTACCGCCACTTCGGTAGTTCCTCCGCCAATATCGACAATAAAATTTCCTCCCGGATCTTGAATGGGAAGATTGGCTCCAATGGCCGAAGCCAGCGGTTCTTCAATTAAAAATACGGTGCGAGCGCCCGCATTTTTTGCCGCATCGCGTACCGCTTTTCTTTCAACTTCGGTAACCCCGCAAGGTATGCCAATAATTACCCGGGGAGAATACCCCAAAAACCCAAATTTCTTTTTGCTTTCTGCAACCGCCTTTTCAATAAAATATTTTAGCATTTGTTCAGTCACTTCAAAGTCTGAAATAACTCCATTAACCAAGGGCCTGGTAGCAGTAATATATGAAGGAGTGCGCCCGACCATTAATTTGGCTTCTTGGCCGATAGCTAAAATTTGGCCGGTTTTATTATTGACCGCCACTACGGATGGTTCGTTGATAATAATTCCCCTGTCTTTGACGTAAACTAAAGAATTGGCCGTTCCAAGGTCAATTGCCATATCTAAGGATAAGAAGGAAAATAGATTTTTAATACGATCAAACATGAAACTAATTTTCAATTTTCAATTTCTAATTTTCATTAAATTTTCAATTCGATCAATTTCCAAACAACTGGTTTGGAAATTAAATATTAAAAATTTAATAGAAATTAAGAATTAGAAATTAGAAATTTACGCAACTGGCTTATCTTCACCATCTTCCCAGCACTCTTGCTTCTCTCTTTTACCTCGACTGAATTTACCGCCAACGTTTTTTCTGAAACAACGATTCTATAAGGAATTCCCAGTAAATCCGATTCAGCGAATTTTTCTCCGGCGGTTTTATTTTGCCTGTCGTCATACAATACCTCAATGCCTTCCCCGCCTGCATCGCTATGCGAAGCATTGCGGGCAGGTTTTTTTAAATCTTGATACATCTTCTCTGTAGCCTTTTTGATTCTAGGATTATTCTCAATAGAAATCAAGTGGACTAAAAATGGTGCTACCGATTTTGGCCAAATGATTCCTTTGTCATCATGGCTGGCTTCCACAGTCGCGCCCATCAACCGACCCAGCCCAATTCCATAGCATCCCATCAACACTGGTTTATCAACCGCATCTTTGTCGGTAAATTTTAAATCAAATGGAGTTGAGTATTTGGTGGCTAATTTAAAAATGTTCCCTACTTCAATGGCTTTTTTTTCTTCAAAATCTGAATTCTGGCATTTTGGACATTTTGGATTTTCCACCTTTATCTCTTTATTGATAGCCAATTTGCATTTGGTACAAACATAAATAACATCTTCTCCCACTTCAGTCAACATTTGGAATTCATCGGAATATTTTGAGAAACTTCCACCAGAAGCCAATGTTCGGTAAGTTAATTTTCCAATCCCCGCTTCTTTAAATATTTTTTCGTAAGCCTTGGCTACCACTTCATAATATTTATCTAAATCGGCTTGCGTTGCATGGAAAGAATATAAATCTTTCATTAAAAATTCTTTCACTCGTAAAAGTCCAGACTTTGGCCGTAATTCATCTCTGAATTTGTCTTGAATCTGAAATACATAAAATGGTAAATCACGATAAGAAAAGACCATTTTTTTCGCTAAGGGAGTTACTACTTCCTCGTGAGTCGGACCCAAAATATATTCTTTATCGGCATTACCTTTTAATCTAAAAAGAATATCTTTTTCCTGTTCAATTCTTCCAGTTTTTACCCAATTTTCTTTAGGTTGAAGCACCGGCAGTAATAATTCTTGCCCACCAATAGCTTCCATATTCTGTCGCACAATAAGTTCAATGTTTTTCAGCACCCTATACCCCAGCGGCATAAACGAAAAAACTCCGGCCATTAATTGGTCAACATAGCCAGCCCGAGTTAGCAGATCATGCGAAACCGAATCGGCTTGGGCATTTTTATTTTTATTGGCTTTGTAGAAAAGTTTTGACTGCAACATAAACTAGTTAAAAGTTTATAAAGTTTGTAAAGTTATATAGTCAATATATTTTCGTCGCTCGTTTGGCAATAAAAATTTGCGAATCTTTATTGCCTTCACTTTGCTAGAAAATAAAGTACGACGGACTTGATGAACTTTATAACTTGATAACTTTATAACTTCGTTATAATCCGGCTTTCCAAAAATCGATTACGCGCGGAATATCAAATCGTACGGTAACGAAAAGCGACATCGCTATTAAAAGACAGAAAAAGATAACCGTAATAATCTGTTCCCACTTTACCGGAACCGGTTTTTTCATGATTTTTTCGATCATTAAAAAGACTAACTTTCCGCCATCCAGCGCCGGAATAGGAAACAAATTAAATATGGCAACCAACACTGAAATTGAACCAATAAAATACAGAAAAAAACCAGGTCCGTAACTTGCGGCGTTAGCCAAAAAGATGGTAATGCCAATCGGGCCAGCCAGTTCCGCTCCACTTGGAACGCCCTTCCCATGAAACAAATTTGAAATAACATCACCGATGCCTTGCAATGATTTTATCGTCACTTCCCAGGTAAAAGCTATGCCCTTAATAGGTGCTTGATACCAAGGCACTTTTTCAATAATGTTGGCTATTCTTTCCAGTCCAACTCCAACGGCGCCTTGGCCCACTGGCGGACTAATTCGCGGAATAATATCAATTCCCAATGATTGACCTTGGCGATTAATTAAAATAGTAACCGGCGCTCCGGCATAGCTTTTAATAAAATTTTGAAAATCACTAACCTTATTTACTACTACATTCATGCCCCCATTTTTCAGGCCCAAAACAATATCGCCAGCTTTTAATCCTGCCACTTCTGCAGGAGAATCTTTTTGGATGGTCGTAATGATCACATTAATCTTGCCGGCTCCCTCAATATCTTGGTCACCAATGGGTACCGTGGCCCCGATTCCAAATAATACTGAAAAAATAATAATAGCGGCGATCCAAAAGGCAATAACACCGCCCAACACAATTAACATGCGCTTCCACATAGCAAGATTAGAAAAACTTTTCAGATCATCTACTCCCCCTTCTTCTCCGTAAATCTTAACAAAAGCGCCTAGCGGAATCATATTAACCGAATACAAGGTTTGGCCAAACTTTTTCCCGAAAATTCTGGGCGGATATCCAATCCCAAATTCTTCTACCTGAACGCCAAATTTTTTGGCAATAATAAAATGCCCAAACTCATGGATGATCATGAGGGCAATGAGGCTAAAGAAAGCAATGAATAAAGTCAGTATCATAATTTGGCTACGAAATACGAATTTCATACGAATATACGAATGCAAACACCGTTGTTAATTCGTATATTCGTAACTATTCGTATTTCGTAGCTACATTAACTCTTTTTCTTTTTGTTCTATAAGTTCTTTAATCTTCTTATTATACTCGTCAATCAGTTTTTGCAATTCATCTTTTCCTTTGAATTTATCATCTTCCGAAAGCGCGCCTTCTTTTTCTGCCTTCTGTATTTTATTCCAGCAATCTTCGCGCCAATGCCTCATAGTTTGGCGCCCTTCTTCCGCCTTGGCATTTAAGACTTTTACCAGGCTCTTGCGATATTCTTCGGTGAGTAACGGCAAACTTAATCTAATAACATTTTTATCAACTACCGCCGACATTCCGAGGCCCGAATTTGAAACCGCTTTTTCGATCGGTTCGATGTAAGACTGATCCCAAGGCTGAATAACGATTTGATTAGGTTCGGGCGTTGAAATGGCGGCCAACTGCTTTAAGGTGAATTTTTGGCCAAAACAGGTTACTTCTAAATCTTCAACCAAAGAAGGATTGGCCCGTGAAGTCCGAATTTTATCTATTTCTGCTTGCAAAAACCTGAATGATTTTTCAAATTCGGGTTTTACTTTATCGATAAATTCCCGTAAACTCATGGAACATGAAACATGGAACATGAAACAAAACTACGACGGACGTTTTTTTGTTATGTGTTCTATGTTATGTGTTATGTGATTATAACTCTAGCAAAAGTATCTCCAGCGCTAATTTTGGGCTGGCATTGGTTATGGCAAGCTGGCGATGCAGTGATTCTATTAAGCGAATAATATAGGTTAATTTTTCAATGGTGTAATTCGGATTATTCGGATGTATTCGTAAATTAGGATCGCTTGTAATCCCAATTTTTGCCAACAATATATTTCTAAAATATCGCTGCAGGACTTTTAAAATAATATTCATATTATTGCCTTCTAAATTTATTTTTTTGGTAAATTGGAATTTTACGGCTAGCTCCGCATTGATAATCGGTAATAATTCTTGCAGTGATATTTGTTCCTCTTTTGAAACCCGGTAAGCTTGCTCTGGAAAAAATGGAATCATTTGGCACCGTGAAAAAATGGTTGGCAGTAAAAAATCCGGCTTTGATGAAACTAATATAATTAACGTATTTCCTTTCGGCTCTTCTAATGTTTTTAAAAAACAATTCTGGGCTTCATGGTTCATTCTATCAGCGTTTTCAATAATAACCGCTTTATAGCCGCCGTAATAAGATTTTAGGCTTAAAAAATTGTTGACTTCCCGGATTTGAGCCACATCAAGTTCCATCATATCTTTTTGATTATCCAAAGAAGATTTGCTATTGATAGATTTTACCACCAACAAATCCGGAAACTGCTCCTTATTTATTGCGAGGTCCGACCTCGCAATACTTTTATTCAGCAGTACTACAAACTCTTTGGCAAAAGCCATCATATTTACCTCTTCCGGCCCGGAAAATAAATATGCGTGACTCAACTGCCCCGCCTCAAACTTACCTCTTAAAAACTCTCTTTGTTTTTGATACTCCATGAAATTTACTTAGCTCATTGTAACAGAATCACAGAATCAATAAAAGAGTTGACAAAGATATATGTAAATGATACTATCGATAAAAGAGCCTGGAGACTTTCGACTCGTTCTTTCTAAAGGAGCTTGACATGATGTATGCTGTTTCGATTGAATTCAAAGATGCATCTTGTTACATCATGGGTTTTGTTCATGCTAATTCTATTCAGGAAGCGGCAAAAAAACTCAATATTGACTTCGGAGAAAACTTGTCGGATTGCCCTCACGGACAATTCTTTTCTTTCCCGAAAGAAACGCCTCCGGATGTGAAGTGTATAAATATTGACGAAATAGAAGAAATTTCATCGGCTGAAGAATTTCTTCAAAAAAACATTGCTCTATACCAGGGTCACTGATAACCAAAAGCCCACGACGCAACGCGACGTGGGCCATTTTTTTACAAAAAAATCCGCCAGAGGGCGGACACAAACAAGCGAAGCAGTTTTTCCTAAGTGAAGCATTAACGGAGGCGCGCGTCGTCGCGCCGAGTTATAAGCGCGTTTAAAATGATATCAAATTCATTTATCATTTCAAACGACGCTGCGCTGAACGAGGAAAAAATGCAAAGCGAAAAAGCTACTTCTTGGTCATCACCACCTTCTTATACTCTTCCAAATGTTCGAGCACCGTTCCCGTTCCGCGGATCACGCAAAACAGTGGTTCATCGGCGACAAAGCAGGGCACGCCCGTGCTTTGGGCAATTAATTCATTAATTTTTGGCAGCATCGCTCCCCCGCCAGCCATAATAATTCCTTTATTCATAATGTCAGCCGAAAGTTCGGGTGGCGTTTCTGAAAGCACCTGTTTTACGGCTTGAATAATTTCGGCCAGCGTATCAGAAATGGCTTCGCAGATTTCGTTGTTTGATATTTTAATGTTCCGGGGCAATCCTAAAATTAAATCGCGCCCCTGAATTTCCATAAACCGCAATTCTTTTTGCAAGAGCGCCGTCCCCACTTTTATTTTTATTTCTTCAGCTGATTGGGTGCCAATGGCCAAATTATACTTTTTCTTGATATATTCGGCGATAGCCGTGTCTATTTTATCGCCCGCAACCCTGACCGAATGTGCAGTCACAATTCCGCCCAAAGAAATAACGGCTACTTCAGAAGTGCCTCCGCCAATATCAATAATCATGTGGCCCGAACTTGAATTAATCGGTATGCCGGCTCCAATGGCCGCCAAAATAGGCTCTTTAGCCACAAACGCCTGGCGCGCACCGGCTGACAAAGCCGCTTCAATAACCGCCCGTTTTTCGGTTGAAGTAATCCCGGCTGGCACTGAAATCACCAATTCTGGCTTAAACAATTTAAAATGAGGTGATGTTTTTTTAATGAAATAACGCATCATGGCTTGCGTTACTTTGTAATCAGCAATAACGCCGTCTTTAAGGGGCCGATAGACTTTAATATCTGCCGGAGTCCGGCCGATCATTTCTTTTGCGCCTTCTCCCACGGCCAGAATTTTATTGTCAGACAACGAAACAGCCACCACTGATGGCTCGTTTAAAACGATTCCCTTGCCGTGCACATAGACCAAAGAATTGCAGGTTCCAAGGTCAATGGCGATTCTGTTATTAAACATAGAAATTAATTTGAAATTTGAAATTTACAATTTGAAGTCAATTTGAAAAGGTGGTGAATTTGAAATGATTCAAACACGACGTCGGGTTTTCAAATTTACACATTGTAACATTCGGCCGCGCGCCGCGGCGCGCGGCTTGATTTCAAATTTCAAATTGTAAATTTCAAATTACATCAAGCGCTGATGCGCTTGATGTCCGCGCCTAATTTTTGCAACCGCTCCTCGATCCTCTCATATCCCCGATCAATTTGGAACACATTATTTACCGTCGTTTTGCCTTCAGCCATCAATGCCGCAATAATCAATCCTGCGCCCGCCCGAATATCTGAAGATTCAATGGTAATTCCTTTTAATATATTGGGGCCAAAAATGAACAACCGATGAGGGTCAACAATTTCAATATCAGCACCCATTTTACGCAACTCATCTACATAACCAAACCTGCCGCCATATAAAGGGTCATGCACTAAGCTTTTGCCTTGCGCCCTGGTTAACAATGGAGCGATAATCGGCAACAAATCCGTAGCAATACCCGGATGCGGCAACACCTGCACTTTGGCGGGCTTAATAAATGGCGAATAAAAAACTGTTACTGAATTTTCGCCCCGATCAAAATTAACTCCGATTTCTTCAAGTTTGGCTAAAAATAAATCTAAATGGTTAAAGTCGATATTCTTAACAACCACTTTTCCCGGAGTTAAAGCCGCCATGACAATAAAAGTTCCGGCTTCTAAATAATCAGGAATTACCGAATGTTCGTATCCATGCAATGATGCCACCCCTTCGATTTCAATCGTGTGAGTTCCCTGCCCCTTAATGTTGGCGCCCATTTTCAAAAGAATATTTCCCAAATCTTCCACATGGGGTTCGGCGGCTGCGCCCTTAATAATGGTTTTCCCATTGGCCAAAACCGCGGCCATCATGATAATTTCGGTGGCGGTAACCGAAAATTCCTGCAACACAATTTCTTTTGGCGTAAATCCATTGCGTTCAACCGAATAGACATTTCCCTCTTTTTCAATTTTAGCGCCCAGTTTTCTTAGCGCGTTTAGCTGCACGGTAATTGGACGGATTCCAATTTTATCTCCGCCGGGCGATGGAAATCTAAACTGGGTAAATCTGGCAAATAGGGGCCCCAAAAAAAGTACGGAAATCCGAGTTTTGGCAAATTTCACAAAATCTAAATTTTCCGGGTTGATATTTTGACATTGCACTTTCACTTTCCTTTCGCCCAAATATTCAACCGTTGCGCCCAAATCTTTCAAAATTTCAAGGGTAATCCCGATATCTTCAATTAATGGCAAGTTATCAATAATGCAGGGTTCTTGGGTAAGCAAAGAAGCCACCAAGGCTGGCCCCGCGGCATTTTTTGATCCCCTCACTTCAATTTCTCCGGCTAACTCCCGATTGCCATTGATAATAAACTTATCCATCGCTTCGCTTAGCGATCCCAATCTACGAATAATATCCTAATGATCCTAATACGTTAAGCGTGATTCGGAACATTCGGATGAGTATTTGGATTATTCGGATCGCTATATTTTAAATATGGTTCATATTATGCGTTT
>JAHFKU010000019.1 GCA_023245195.1 Candidatus Staskawiczbacteria bacterium | reverse complement strand
GATCCTTTAAATATTTTTAACCCCGGGAAAAAAGTAGGTGGCACATTCGAATACGGGCAAGATCACATTAATACGCAGAAGGTAGGGGTGACTGAAACCAAAAAACAAGCCTCATAAATGAGGCTTGTTTTTTGGTTTAATATTTTAGTTTCTAGCGGCGCCCGCGGGCGCCGCTTTTTAGTAATTTAAGTTTTTCAACTTTGAATCACGAATTGCTTTCTTAGGATTTTTTATAAATTTGCGGGCGAGAATGTGATAGAATTACGAGGCTTACGCAACGCGTCCGCCGAGTAATTCTTGCACATTCGCAGTCCAAATTTAGAAAAAAGACAAGAAAAAGTATTTTTTAAGCGGGCATTTCATGATTCAAAGTTTTAATTAACTCGTACGCCTCATCGGCACTATCCACCAAGTGATAAATTTTCAAATCATTTTCATCGATCGCTTTATTTTTTTCAAAAAGATATTCTTTAATCCAAGCTAATAGCGGACCCCAAAAATTCTTATCCACCAAAATAATGGGAATTTTGGGAATTTTTTCTGTCTGCACCAGCATAATCATTTCAAAAAGTTCATCTACCGTTCCAAATCCGCCGGGAAAAAAGATGTACACCTTAGAAGCAAACGAAAGCATTGTTTTTCGGACAAAAAAATGCTCAAATTCCCGTGATTCGGTAACATACCTATTTATCTTTTGTTTTTTCTTAAGCTTTATGTTAATCCCTATAGATATGCCGCCGGCTTCATAAGCCCCTTTATTAGCAGCTTCCATAATTCCCGATCCCCCGCCCGTAATGACCGTAAAGCCATCTTTAGCTAAATGATGTCCCAAAAGATAGGCTTGTTGATAAACATTGCTATAAAACCCGAACCGGGCGGAACCATAAAAACTCACTGCCTTTTTAAACTGGCGCAAGAATTCAAATCCCCGGACAAATTCCGACATAATTTCAAAAATCCTCTCAGAAGACACATTGTGCTCTTTAGAATATTCTTTCAGCAAATGTTCAATCTGTGCCTGCGAAACCGGCAATATTGTTTTCTTCGCCCGCTGAAGCTTTAGCGGAAGAGGGTGTTTCTTCTGTTTCATATGCTAAATTATACTACGAAAATTTCCTGTATGCAAAAAAAGACCCTCGATTAAAAGGGTTTTACAACGAACATTCATGCATTTCAGATAACCAATCATTCCCATGGAATTTTGCTGCTTCTAAAGCAGCTTGCATTGGTCCAATACATTCACTGATGACTTTCTCTTGAATTTCTTCTAGATTGTCTGTTGCTCTGTAAATTCTTTCTATATCGTTTACCGTACGATGCATTTTATTGATAGCCCTTCTCAGTAGTAATCTGAAAGACTTAGTTTTGAAAGCCTTTTTATCTGGCATGAAATCTCACCTCCCAACAGAGGAAGAAAAAATCGGCATAAACCGATATTTTTGTGCCCTTAATCGTACACGATTGGAACGGAATAATCCAGGAAATCAAAGGATTTGAGGAAATTACTAAGCACTATCAAGATAAGGGTTGTTTAGATTTTTTAAATTCATCGATTATCCAACCCAATATATAACCAAAAATAGGGTAAAAAATAAATCCTGCAAAAATAAATACAAATATTAAATATGTGGGAACTCCAAAAGAAAAAAGTGATTCTGCCACTGAACCATTTCCAAAAGGAAAGGCGATTAAGCCAAAAATACCGTTTAGAATTTGCAAAAAGTTATAAAGGTTATATAAGAAAACACTATGCCAAACATCATCTACCCTAAAAGTGTATACGGTGAAAACTTCACTTAATATGGTAGACGTAAAAGTAGCCAAAAGAAAAAATGCAAGGGGTATAGAAATGCCAAGGATAGCTCCTTTGAACTTGTATGGCAACGAATTAAACCAATGAAGAATTTTTTTCATTATAATTCTAGGAAGTTCCAAAAGTTAGTTTTTCCAGTCGGAATTTCGTATGACAAAAAATTTAAATTTGGAACTCCGCAACTTGGTCGTATTTTCACCCTAAATCAGCAATATTTGGTGAAAAAGACCGATTTGGTGCTCCCACCAGGATTCGAACCTGGAACCAATTGCTTAAAAGGCAACTGCTCTACCGTTGAGCTATAGGAGCAAGCCGCATTTTGCTTTCGCAAAAGCGTAATTTTTAATTTTCAATTATCAATTTTCAAACTTAACCAAACTAGCCACCAATTCCCTGATCGGTAATGGTGATATTTATTTCGGTTTTGTAGAAATTTTTACTAAAGTTGTCTAGGCTGGATTGTACAAACATCATTTCCTGGCGCATATTATCAATGGGATAAGGAGCATATTGACCCTCTTTTGGCTGAAGATTTTCCTGTGGCTGCTGCGAATACATTTTTTCTGATTGTTTCAGATAAATCATTCTTTGGGCTAAACTATCGCATTCTTCTTGTAACGAAGCCTGGTTTTGAACGTTAATGTTCTGGTTTTGCAAAAGATTGGGACTATCGGCTAATTTTCTTGCAGCCGTAGTAAAATCGTCAAATGATTTACTGGGAAGTGTAGCTATAATCATTACATTTCTGCTGGCCGGCGCACCAGAATCTGGATACATCGGAAACATATTATCATTAAAAGAAGTCACTTGACCTCCAAAACGCGTAATCAAATCTTGCACCGAATTTTTTGTTTGATTGATCTGCAAAGATCCAATGGTCATCATCAGATTGCTCCGCTTGGCATCGGCTGGAATTTGGCACGTTGCGGCCACGGTTTGTGTTTCTATTTTTTGCTGAATTTTTGTTTGTGGGTGATACACATAGGCAAACAAAATAACCGCTGCTACCAGCAATATAACCACACCAACGACAATAGTAATAATAGTAATTTTCTTCATAGCGATACAATCTGGATTATAACCCTTCTTTTCTCAATTGGTCAAGTATTTTCCTTTACTCCTTCAAGATTTTCTTCGGGTTTTTCATCTGATTTCTTTAGTCTAATCCTGAAAAAAACCTGCGGACCATATTCAGAATCATGCGATTCTTCTTTAAGAATTCTATCTTTGTAATTTTTTCTTATTTTATCTGCATAAGTTTCTTCAGTAGTAGAATCTTTATCTTTTTTATCATCCGCAGAATCTCTCTCCATAAAAGAAAAGCCTTTTGCTATCAGTTGCCTTTCCAATTCTTCTATCATGGGTACAATAAGTCCATGCCCCTGATAAGATTTTTCAAAAGCTGAATCTGTAATATATGCCGTATCTTCACTGGGCTGTCTATCTGGAAAATCCTCTGGATAAATTACTGCTGTGGGCTGTGCAATAGTAAAGCCGACTATTTTTCCATCTCTCGTATCTTTTGTTATTATCGCCACACTGCTTGAATCTTCAAAAGCTTCTTTAAGTATTTCTTCATCAAGCCCGGGTTTTTCTCCAGATGCAGATAATTCAATCTCCACAATCTTTTGGCCGATTTCATCCCAAGATAATTTTTGGGGATTATAAACTTCCACGGCACAATAATCCCGCAAGTTTTCATTTTTAAATTCTGAAAAATTTTCTATACCCATAATTAATTACAACCCTTCTTTTTTAAGTTCATTTAATAATTCTTTTTGTCTTCGGGAAATTTTCTTTGGCGTGTTAATTTCTAGTTGGACATACAAATTCCCTCTTCCATAGCCGTCAAAGTGCGGAATTCCTTTACCCGAAACTCTCAAAATTTTCCCAGACTCAGTTCCAGCCGGTACTTTTAATAAAATAGGCGAACCTTCCAAGGTTGGTATTTCAATTTCATCGCCCAATACCGCTTGTGAAAATCCAATTTGCGAAGCCAAATATAAATCATCTTCTTTCCTAACAAAAACAGGGTGTTTTTTGACAAATATTCTGATATACAAATCCCCGGCCCGGGCATTTTTTTTGCCCGCATCAGCCCGGCCTTCCATTTTGATAACTTGATTGGTATCAATGCCCGCTGGAATATTAATTTCTATTTCTTCTCTGCCTTTGGTTCGGCCTTCACCCTTGCACACATTACATGGTTTTTCGGGTTTCGTCCCTTCACCCTTGCATTCTGGGCACGTAGCAAAAGTAGTATAACTTCCCAAAATGGTGCGTTTAACTTCTTGCACCTGACCTTGGCCGCGGCACATCACACATTCATTAATTTTGGATCCCGGTTCGGCTCCCTTGCCAGCGCATCGATGGCAGGTAATTAATTTTTCCAACGAAATTTTCCGAGTAATAGCTTTTAATGTTTCTTCTAAAGATATTTCAATATCAACTTGAATGTCTTTTCCTTTTTTGGTATCTTTTTTATTGGCGCGCCTTCCGCCTCCGCCGCCAAAAGAAAAGAAGTTTTCAAAAATGTCGCCCAAATCTTCCGAATCAAAATTAACGCTTTGGTTTTGCCAAGCCCAGTTAAAGTCCCCAGCTCCTTGTCCAGCGCCACCCATTTGGTCAAACCCTTTGCCAAATTGGTCGTACTGCTGGCGTTTTTGGGCGTCCGAAAGCACCTGATAAGCTTCGTTTATCTCTTTAAACTTTTTTTCATCCCCGCCTTTGTCGGGGTGATATTTGTGGGCGAGTTTATGAAAGGCTTTTTTTATTTCATCTTGGCTGGCCTGTTTGGTCACCCCAAGAATTTCATAGTAGTCCATAGATTTTATTGACACCAACTTATAATATGTTAGGATTAACTCGTGTAATTCAACCAACAATCATATTTAAAGGGGTTTTTCTGTGGAACACCGCCACACTTGCGATGACGCACAGCTTAGCTCGAAAACTGGACAGGTACACTGGAAATGTCTATGCGGGGCATTGCTCTGTTTATCGCATAGCCCAAAGGGGCATGGGTGTACCTTGGAAGAAGGTCACTCTGGACCCCACATGAACACGCATGTCAGGGATAGCAATAACAAACCTGATACCTGGGGAAAAACCACTTAGCTATCTTAGTGGAAAATTGGACACATAAGGTGCCACGAGTCAATTCAATCTGGCACCATTTTTTTACAAAATTTTCAAACTACTTTTTCTTTTTAAACTCCCCCTCCTCCGCGTTTGGCGGATTTCTACTTAACCAATAATGGGACTTTGACCGTTTTTTGGGAAACTCCGCCGGATACCGTAAATGAAAGGTTATTTTTGTCTCCTTTTAGCTGTTTTTTGGCGTTCAAAAGCTCGATACCATAAATACCTCCGTCCGGTGCGACATCCACATTTACTTCATCACTAAGCTGGATTGTCGTAACGTTTTTTTCCTTTTTATCCCTTAGCGCTAAATAAGCAATATTAAATTTTGAATCGTAGGTTATTTTCATATTTTATTCCTTTTCCTTAAACTCTCCTTCTTCCGCGTTTGGGGGATTTTTTTCGTCTTCAGATTTTTCGTTTACTTCGTTGTTTGGATTTGGCGGCGTTGCCTGTGACCCGCCGGCGGGATTTGCCTTATACAATTCTGCGCCAATTTTTTGCATCACATCCGAAAGTTCTTTGGTCTTAGCTTTTATATCATCAATATTATCAGTTTTCTGGGCTTCTTTCAATGCTGAAATTTTCCCCTCGGCGTCTTTTTTCGCTTCAGCATTTACTTTATCTTTGTTATCAGCCAGTGTTTTTTCGGCAGTATACACCATAGAATCCGCCAAATTTTTAGCTTCAATGCTTTCTTGCTTTTTCTTGTCTTCGGCGGCGTGTACTTCGGCATCATGCTTCATTTTTTCCACTTCTTCTTTTGAAAGTCCGCTTGAACCTTCAATTTTAATTGACTGGGTTTTTTGAGTTGCTTTGTCTTTAGCCGACACATTTAAAATTCCGTTGGCGTCAATGTCAAAACTCACTTCAATTTGCGGAGTACCACGGGGAGCCGGCGGAATGCCATCTAACATAAATCGGCCCAGCGTTTTATTATCTTGCGCCATGGGTCGTTCCCCTTGCAAGACATGAATTTCTACACTCGGCTGGCTGTCGGCAGCAGTTGAAAACACCTGCGTTTTGGCCGTTGGCACCGTGGTATTTTTACCAATCAAAACGGTACTTACGCCACCCATGGTTTCAATTCCCAATGACAAAGGTGTTACATCGAGCAATAGCACATCTTTCACATTTCCTTGCATAATTCCACCTTGCACGGCCGCACCGATAGCTACCACTTCATCGGGATTTACTTCTTTATTAGGCTCTTTGCCAAACAGCTTTTTTACCTCTTCAATTATTTTTGGCATGCGAGTTTGTCCTCCAACCAATACCACTTCATTAATTTGATTAGCTTCCAAGCCGGCCTCTTTTAAGGTTTGGCGTACCAAATCAATGGATTTTTCTATATAGTCTCCCACCATTTGTTCAAACTGTGAACGGCTTAATTTTTGCAATAAGTGTTTTGGACCATCGGCACCCGAAGTAATAAACGGCAAGTTAATTTCCGTTTCCATAGAAGAAGATAATTCAATCTTAGCTTTTTCCGAAGCTTCCTTAATTCTTTGCAGAGCCAAATTATCTTTAGCCAGATCAATGCCGTTTTCTTTTTTAAATTCGGCCACAATCCAGTCCATCAATTTTTGGTCAAAGTCATCTCCGCCCAAATGAGTATCTCCGCCAGTAGCTTTTACTTCTATCGTATCGGCGCCTACATCTAAAATAGAAATATCAAAGGTGCCCCCGCCAAAGTCATAGACGATAATTTTCTCATCTTTCTTTTTGTTTAATCCATAAGCCAAAGCCGCAGCGGTTGGTTCGTTAATCACCCGCTTTACATCAAACCCGGCAATTTCTCCGGCAATTTTGGTAGCTTTTCTTTGGGAATCATCAAAGTAAGCCGGGCAAGTAATAATCGCTTCGGTAATAGTTTCACCCAGTTTGGCTTCGGCATCTGCTTTTAGTTTTTGCAAAATCATAGCTGAAATTTCGGCCGGGTTTAGCCATTTGCCTGCCTGACCGGTAGGCAGGTCTCCCATTTTAACATCTACCCCGCCGTCGGCTGATTCGCGGATTTGATACGGTAAATTCTTTTTATCGCGCTGGACTTCTTTATCAGAAAACTTTCGGCCGATTAATCGCTTTACTGAAAAAATGGTATTTTCATGGTTGGTAATGGCTTGCCTTTTTGCCAGCACGCCAACTACCCGTTCACCGGCTTTGGTGATGGCAACAATAGAGGGCGTTGTTCGAGCTCCTTCTTTATTTTCAATGATTTTTGGCTCGCCGTTTTCAACGACCGCCATAGCGCTGTTAGTTGTACCTAAGTCGATTCCTAAAATCTTACTCATAATTTGAAATTTGAAATTTACAATTTGAAATCAATTTGAAATGAATCAATTTGAAATCAACTCGAAACTTGCAACATGATAATTTATTTATTTTTTATATTTTTAGGATAAATAATCCATTGAATCTTCCCCGGAAGATTTTTTTGGAAACCCGATTTTGATGGGACAATGTGAGGAAAATTAATCCACGGATTCATCCAACTATTTTTTGTTCTAACAAGAAAATGCCCTCCCGGATAGTTTTCATTTCTTTCTGTAAACACCATAACATTTGGCTTGTCCACTATTTTCCGATGTTCTTTTTTGAATTTAGAAAAAGAATAATCTAGACTACCCGTATTTAATACTCTTGTAATTTCTCCACAATAAAATCCGCGCGTAAAAGAGTGCTCTGGATGGCCAAACATGTTCTTGGCATTTTTATAAGATATATTTAGTAAAAATGCTACACATGCGATTGCGCACCCCATTGGCTCTTCTTGAGTAACTGATTTCATATTTTTATTTTAATAATTCTTTTACTAAATTTATGGGTTTTGCCCCGGCGATGTGCATCGGTTCGCGTATGTCCAGATCCTTAAAAGCTTCGACTTGTGACTTCGTCCTAAACGCAATACTGATAATCCCGATAACTTCGTTGGTTTGAACATCAATAACTGGGCAACCAGAGTTCCCTGGATTAGTGATAGCATCAATGATAAACCACACTTTACGAAGATTCGGATCGCTGCCATCGGGTTTAATGTTGCTAATCATGCCCTTATTTGCTACTAATGTGATACCAAAGCCGTCATTAATAAGCTGTACTGCATAAGGAAAACCTATAAAATATACATCTTGTCCTATTTCTACTTTTTCTGAGTCCCCTAACGCCAGTCCTTCCGTATTTTGAGGTTTTTGGCCCGAGAACTCAAAAACGGCCAAGTCGTTTACCGTATCTTTTTTACCGGCTAAAAGTATAATGGGAAGCCAGTTATAGACTTCTAATCCCCTTTCTCTTTGTTCTATCATCACACTGGCTTTCAATTTGGCAATATGTTCTTCGGAAAGATTATTTAACAAGTGCGCGCAGGTAATAATCCTCCCTTGATGAATAAAACCACTCCCCAAAATAGTAATTTGGTTGGGGGCAGGTTCAAAACCAATAGCCACAATAGACTGACGAACTTTTTTGATATTTTCTATTAAGTTATTTTGCATAGAATTATAATTTTATGGTGTCCGAAGTGCCCGAAGTGTTATAGAAGGCGTTTTCATCAGTATCTTCTATGTCCAGGGGTTCTTCATCTGGTTGGTAGTATTTTGTTGCTACATCTGACGTGCTTGTAAGACTTACATTGAATGTTGGCGAGTTGTTTTGACTTTGGGTGGCCTTAAGAAATACGCGCAAGTTAGCCATTTCTTTTTTTATTTCTTCAGTATCTTTTTTGATTTTAAACAGGCTCCCCAGGTTTATTTCTATCCCGCCTGATACCACCATCACCACCAATAACGCGGTCAAAAAACAGATTGCGTACAAAAATGTAGAAACCTCCATTTTTAGGGCGAGCACAGCAATTACCAATACGGCAACAAGGACAATAATGGCCAAAAACGTAATAACTTGGCGCAACTCCCTATCTTTAAGCTGGTTTAAAAAGTTTTCCATGAATACTACTTGCTTATTCTCACCCCAGTAGTAGAGCAAAGCTCACTACGAGGTTTTGGATTACTTTGTAATCCTCACTTTTGCGGGTCTTAAAACCTTGCCCTCCATCATATACCCCTTTTGGACTTCTTCAATCACAACTCCTTCTTCCCTTGGCTCGCCGGAGCTTTCATTGGAGGCGGCTATTGCTTCCATCGTATTTGGATCAAAGGGTTTATCCATAACTTCTATTTGTTCAATCCCCTCTTTTTTTAAAAATTCTTCAATTTGCTTTTGTATTTGTAAAAATCCTTGCATCCAAGCGCCACTTTTTATTTCTTCGGGAATATGATTTAAAGCGAGGTAAAAACTATCTATCACCGGCAAAATGCTAAACACGATTCCTGCTTTAGCATATCCGGCCAACAAACCAGCCCGTTCCATTTCATCTTTTTTATAGTTTGCCAAATCAGCAGCTGCTCGTTTCCAGTTATTTAAATACTCATCGCACTTTTTTTTGCATTCTTCGAACTCTTTTGGCTCGTTTTCTATTGATTTTTGCCCATTATCGTTTATAATGTCTTCATCCATAAGTTATGATTTTTTATTGAATTTTATTGATTTAGCCGTAAGTGGCTTGACAAGGTTTCTTGTATATGCTATGATAGTAGTATAGTACGAAATAGCACTTTTTAGAGGTAATTTTAAAGCTTTTCTCGGAACACGCTATTGAGCCTAATATTTAGACGCAATAGCGTGTTCCGAGGACTCCCCTCGAGCACTCTTTGACAAAGGCCACGACAACACCGTATCGCGCAAGGAGGAAAACATGAACTGGCCGGTGCCTTGAGCGCCAATTAATTAACCTGGCGCAACAACAAAAATGGGGTTATCCGGGAACGTGATTCCCGAAAAAGAGGTTACTTGCTTAAATTGGCCGACTGGCCCTGGAAATTCCGCTTTGGCTCGATTGACGTCGTTGAGCCAAGATTTCCTTGGTCCCGCCAAGACATGCAAGAATCTTATCACGTAGTTTTAGGGGCGGGTTGCTTTCGAGCAACCCGCCCAAATTTTTTTTACCGTTTTAAAAGTTCTCCAATTCTTTTATTAATTCTCTCATCAGATCAATATTTTTATCATAACTTGCCTGTGATGGGCCGATAATCTTTAGCATTTCAAAAATGGTATCTTTGTTTTGAATCTTAGTATAACTTAGCGTGGACGAAATTTGAGTTAACGATTTTGTCAGCTCTTGGGCTAGTTGTAGCTCGCTTTCAATTTTTTGGCGGGCTTTTTCAATTTCTTTTTCCAGGTACAATTCTGCGCCTGGCTTTGCAAAGTGTCTCTGCTCGCCGAACGTTATTTCCACAAAAAACTTATACCCCTTTTCCGTAGGAATTCTGCCGGCCGAAGTATGAGGCTGCATAACATACCCCAGTTCAGTTAATTCTTGCAAGTCATTTCTAATGGTCGCCGGCGAGACGTCTAAATTAATCCGTTTTTTTAACAGATCAGAACTGATCGGCTCGGCGTTATCAAGGTATTCTTTGATGAGGTTATTTAAAATTATTTCTTGCCTTTCACTTAACATAGCACCAGTATAGCAAATTAGCAATCTGTGTCAAGGACTGCTAATTAGGCGCAAGAAAAAAGCCCGAAATCATTCAGGCTCTATGAAAGTAATTTTTGAATGTGCAAAAAAGGGAAAGGGGGTCGGTGGGATTGTTGGATACCCACAAGCATGAATCTTAACTCGCTGGAAGGGCACCACCCACTCCAACGATGCGGGGTTAAGATCCACGGCTCTTTTGGGTTTGAGCTACGACCCCCGTGTATTTACCTGAATCTTATCATGTTTTAAAATTTTTGCAATCTCTCTTGCATAATTATGAAAATTAAGTATAGTCAAATACAAAGGTGAATGCCACACACGGCATTAGGGGATATCCCTTTTCCCTCTCGGCGGAAGCCAAAGAGCGTATGCTCAGCACCCCAGGCCTTGCTAATGTATTCCTCTCGAGAGACAGGATACTTGGCAAGGCTTTTTAATTAACTGGAGTAGTCACGCTTGACCCGCAGGTCATCCCCGCCGGTGCTATACTAATACGATCAAATATACCAATATACGAATACGGGATTGCTTCGCTGCGGCTCGCAATGACGGTGACAAGATTTGTATATTGGTAACATTTGTATATTATCGCAAATTGGTATATTCGTGATTACTCCTTCTTTAGATCCAAGCAAACCGAGTTAATACAATATCGCTTACCGGTTTGGGTTGGACCATCATCAAAAACGTGTCCTAAGTGTGAATTGCATTTTGCGCACACTATTTCGGTAGCGCCATGGTCGTCTTGATATTTGACTGATCCCTCAATGGCTTTATCAAAGCTTGGCCAGCCAGTGCCAGAATCAAACTGGGCATCCGATGAAAATAACGGATTTTCACACACCATGCAAACATAATTGCCATCTTCCGTTTTGTGGACATATTTGCCGGTAAAAGGCATTTCAGTTCCCTTTTGGCGTAACACTTTATATTGCTCGGGAGTTAACTTTTGTTTTATTTCTTTTTCTTCCATATTTTTAATTTGAAATTTGAAATTTACAATTTGAAATCAAGCCACGCGCCGCGGCGCGTGGCCGAATGTTTCAATGTTTAAATTTTAAAACCTGTCGCCGTGTTTCAATTATTTCAAATTCACGTTCTTTTCAAATTGATTTCAAATTTCAAATTGTAAATTTCAAATTATTTAAGAAGTTCCGCAAACTTCTCTTGAACTTTCTTTAGCTTAGGGTTTATGACTACTTGGCAATATGCCTGGTTTTTATTTTGCTCATAGTAATTTTTATGATAATCTTCGGCGGGATAAAATGTTTCCAGCATTTTTACTTCGGTGGTAATGGGAGCGCCCATTTGACTAGAATCATTTAATTCTTTGATGAAATTTTCACAAATACCTTTTTGCGCTTCAGTGGAATACAGAATAATTGACCGATACTGCTCACCCACATCATTACCCTGCCGATTTTTAGTGGTTGGATCGTGGCTGGCGAAAAATACGGTAAGCAACGTTTCTAAGGGAATTTGAGCGCTATCGTATTCTATTTTTATAACTTCGGCATGTCCCGTATTACCATTGCAAATATCTTCGTAGGTTGGGTTTTTGGTAGCGCCACCGGCGTACCCAGGTTCAACTGAAATCACGCCTTTGAGCATGGAGAATATTGCTTCTGTACACCAGAAACAACCACCACCGAAAATAATACTTTGTTTTTTCATAAAATTAACATCTTAAAAACTGCTTCTAGGGGTATGAAACGGAATCAGCATCATTTTAGCGGATGTGAATTCAGGCAAGATTCAAGGCGCGAGGAGCGAATTTGATGCCGTAGGTATCGTTCGCGACAAGCAACGAAGAAGCTTGTCTGAATTCGCCCGCCCGAAGGGAAACAAAAAAATGGCTGATTTGTGCGTTACGACTTTGTCGGCGTAGCGCAAGGCTATGCCTCCTCGTCGCGCCTTCAAATCATCTGATTTTTTTTGGTTTCTAAATTGATGCTGATTCCGTTTCATACCCCAAGCACCAAAAACATCCTCCTCCCAATACAATGATTTGTTTGTTTTCCATATTATTACATTACGCTGAAAATCCCATATAAATTAAGAAACATCCAAAGAGCACCAAAAACACTAATATCAGCGAAATCCACTCTGTTTTGTGCTTATATTTTGCCAACATGCCGATGACAAAATCGGGAAAAAACAACCTAATACAACCCTTAATCAATATTGCCCAGCTTAAAATACTGATTAAAACATGCCAGCTTGAATCCCACACGTTGTAGGTTAAGACTAAAAAAACTCCGAAAAAAACACCGAAAATACCGGATACGACCATGGCTCCCTCATTTTCTATTAACCCCATGACCTTATGGATATGTTTTTGGTTAATTAAAAATGATAGGGCAAGAATGACTAATGAAAAACCCCAAAATTGCGCGAGAAAATTTACGAGTTCCATGATAGTTAATGCAAAATACAAATATCAAAATGCAAAATTCTAGTATCACGCTTTGCGTGATTAATTTTACATTTTACACTGTCATTTTACAGTTTGATTTTTAAATTTTTAATTCTATGAATTATTATACCACAAAAACAAAGACTACGCACAATGCGCAGTCTTTGGTATTATTTCTCTTCTTTACTCTCCCGTTTGGCTTGTTTTTCGGCAATTTCAGTTAAATACATTTTCCGGATCCTGACATTCTGCGGCGTTACTTCAACCAACTCATCATCGCCGATATATTCCAAGGCATCTTCCAGCCCCATATTCTTGGGCTTGTTAAAATGTTCGTCTGATCCTTCCCCCTTAGACCGCATATTAGAAAGCTGTTTTTCTTTGCACACATTAACCCTGATGTCTTCCGTCCTTGAATTTTGGCCCACTACCTGACCTTCATAAATTTCAATGCCGTGGTCTAAAAATAATACTCCGCGGTCTTGCACGTTAATGAGCCCATAATAATTGGTTGCGCCAGATTCACTAGCTACTAACGATCCATTGCTTCGTTCTTTCCAATTTCCTGGGTCTGGCATGTATTGGAAAAACGAAGCGTTGATGATTCCCAAACCTTTGGTATCGGTTAAAAATTCAGATCGATAACCAAAAAGCCCCTTGGTTGGAATAATAAATTCTAAAAAGGCAATACCATTATGGGTCTTCATTTCTTTGACTTCTCCCTTGCGAAGGCCCATTTTTTGCATAACCGCGCCTTGGTATTGTTCTGGAGTTTCAATGAATATTTTTTCATAGGGAGTTAATGTCTTACCATCAACTTTTTTGACAATAACCTGGGGCCTTGATACGGCAAATTCATAACCTTCTCTTCGCATTCGTTCAATTAAAATGGCTAAGTGCAGTTCTCCTCTGCCCGAAACAATCCATTGGGCTTTATCCGTTTCTTCAACGCGCAAAGCCACGTCGGTTTCTAATTCTTTAAACAACCGTTCTCGTATTTGGCGCGAAGTGCAAAACTTGCCCTCTTTTCCGGCAAACGGAGAATCGTTAATCATGAAGGTCATTTTGATAGTCGGTTCTTCAATGTTAATTAACGGCAAAGCCGATGCGTTTTCTGGGTCGGCAATGGTTTCTCCAATCGTGACATCTGGTATGCCGGCAATGGCGGCGATGTCGCCGGCCTCTACCATTTCTGTTTCTTGACGGCCAAGCCCAAAAAAGGTCATTAACGAAGTAATCCGATATTTTTTGGATTCACCTTGCCGATTAATATGGGTTATTTCTTGGCCGGCCTTAATAATTCCGTTATAAATTCGGCCAATCGCCAACCTTCCTTTGAAATTATCCGGCGAAATTGAAGTAATCAGCATTTGCAGCGGTTTTTGAGTGTCTACAATCGGTGAGGGAATGTGGCGTAAAATAGCTTCAAAAATCGGCGTGATGTCTTGCATTTTTGACAAATCCGCTTCTGGCCCGGCCAGCCCGTCTCTGCCCGAAGCATAAATAACCGGAAAGTCCAGTGAATGATCGCCAGCCCCCAATTCCAAAAATAATTCCAGGGTAGCTTCCAACGCCCATTGGCTCCGGGCTCCGGCTTTATCAATTTTATTGATCACCACGATAATTTTGTGGCCCATTTCAAGGGCTTTTTTCAAGACAAACCGAGTTTGGGGCATTGGGCCTTCTTTGGCATCAATTAACAGCAAACAGCCATCAGCCATATTAAGTACCCGTTCTACTTCTCCGCCAAAATCCGCGTGGCCGGGGGTATCAATAATATTGATTTTGGTATCTTGGTAAACCACCGAAGCGTTTTTGGAAAAAATAGTAATTCCCCGTTCTCGTTCTAATTCGTTGCTATCCATGATCATTTCTTGTTCGGCTACTTCTTTTTTCATTTGGGTTTTTGACTGACGCAAAAGAGCGTCCACCAAAGTGGTTTTTCCGTGGTCAACGTGGGCGATGATGGCGATGTTCTTAATATTCTGCATTGAAATTTAATAAATGAATGATTTTAATAAAATTATGATTATAATTTAGCGCACGTTGACCAGGGATGGGTCGGAAGGGAAGCATTCCCTTCCGTTTAGGAAAACAGTGCCGTGAAACGGACACGGTGAAACGGACACGTTAGAAACCTAGGGTTTCTAAGGAGCGAAGCGACGTCAACTTGGGCGATAATAGCGATATTTTTGATCTTATTCATAGGCTATTAAAAACTGATTATATACTAAAATTTAACTAATGTCAAAAGAAAAAGCTGCAGCAAGTTGCGGCAGCCCGACAAAAGAGTGATTTACGCGAAGACTTTAATTCCAGAGGGGAGGTCGCTTTGAATATCAAAAACTGTGTGTAGTTTTGTTATCTTAAGGAGATCATAAAAATGCGGACAAATCGAACAAAATACCAATTTTCCACCAAGTCTTTCTACTTCCCGATGCAATGATATTAACGTCTGCAAACCAGCAGAACTGAAAAATACAACTTTCTTAAAGTCAAGCAAGATTTTATTCTTGCCCAGATCACGAACAAGT
>JAHFKU010000018.1 GCA_023245195.1 Candidatus Staskawiczbacteria bacterium | reverse complement strand
CATTTAAAACTTTTTCATCGTTAATCGTAACTACCGTAATTCCACCCTCAATATCTTCACAATGGAGTAGTTTTGGTGGTAGCGGCATGATTGCTCCCCTTCTTTGGAATTGGGAAAGAACTGTGAAACAATTACTATGGTATACCACATTTTCTTTAAAGTCAATTTAAACTAAAAGCGCCCCGACCTAAGTCGGAGCGCTTAATATTACAATTTATTCAACCGTAACTTTACCAAAATGCTTGGCATTTACGTGGTTATGATAACCCCATGCACCAGCTTTAGTGAAAGTAAACGACCAAGATTCTCCCGACTTGTCTGCTTTACATTCGTCAAATGAGGTATTTGAAGTATCCGGACAATGCTGCTGTAAAGTAGTTCCGCTGTATACTGTATGAGTTGGATGCATAGCCGAGCCCACCCAATCCCCTGCCGAACTTTGGTTTTTCCAAGTTACCGTATCGCCTACTTTGATGGTAAGCATCGAAGGAGAATATCCTGCATCAGTATAGATAATTTCATGAGTTTGGCCTACATTCACATCAACTCCTACAACGATGGGATTAGTTTGGTCTTGGTTATCATTCGTTTTAGTTTCTCCCGATGGCTGTTGCTTTTGTTGGTTGTCTGAAACAGTAGCAACAGGTTTATTTATTGCTTGATAGGCAAAATAGCCGCCAATAAGCAAAACCGCAATAACACCGATAATGACAAGATTTTTGTTCATAGTTATTTATATCTATGTGATTTATTTTTTAATTAAACGACAAACACTATTATATAACGACATGCAAATCAGTGTCAAATATAGTATAATTTATCCATGAATACCAATAAAATAACTCATTATTCTATTATCATATTTTTCTATTTGGCAGTGCTTTATCCTTTATGGGTGCGAATTACCAGTTTGCAATGGGGCTTTAATGCTAGCTTTTTGCCAAACCTTTTTCCGTTGTTTGGTTTGGCGGCATTTTCAATGCTATGGCTGCATTCCATCAGCGGGCCGCTTGAGCCCTTTTTAAGAAAGCACATTGACTTAGATAAGTTTGTGCATATTACCGCCAATCTTATTTTAATCTGTATTATCCTTCATCCCCTTTTATTGCTAGCTACATTTAACTTTAATATCAAAGATATTTATTTGGCTTATGGCGTAATTTTCATCCGCCTTGGAATCATAGGCTGGACGTTATTAATTACTTACGACATTGGAAAGGCACTTAAAAAATATGATTTTTTCGTGAAACATTGGAATACAATACTAATTGTGAGCAACATCGGATTTTTACTGACCTTTTTCCATTCTTTGTATTTGGGAAGCGATCTGCAATCCGGCCCCTTAAGAATTATCTGGATGTTTTATGGAATAACCGCGTTTCTTTCTATTCTTTATACGTATGGAAAACCGATATTAGTCCGCCTCAGCGGACGATATAAATAGATATAAGCGAGCCCTACGGGGCTCGCGATATAAAGTCGTAGCAATTTATATCCACCTATATCAATCTATATCTATGTGTATCTAATTTATATTAATTAATCTTCAGCAATTCAACTTCAAATATCAGTGTTGCGTTCGGCGGGATAACCGGTGGATTTCCACCAGGCCCGTATCCTAATTCAGGCGGAATCGTCAGCTTTCTTTTTTCACCGGCTTTCATTCCTAAAACACCCAATTCCCAACCCTGAATAACCCTATTTTGGCCCAAAGTAAACTGAAATGGTGTTCTGCCCGGATTCAAGCTTGAATCAAATTTAGTGCCATCCTGGAGCGTTCCGGTATAATTTACCGTCACCATGTCTCCACTTTTGGCTTCTGGCCCACTACCTTCTTGTAAAATCTCAACGTTCATATTTTGAATCATAAAATTGTTATTATTAGTTATTTGACTTTGATCTTGCTCGCTTGAATTTGGAGAAATTATTTCAGACTTATTAACCGCTGCTTGATAATTTTGCGGATTTTTTGCATATTCAGCATTTTCTCCAAAAAACAAGTAATAAACTAAGGTGTAAGCGATAATTCCAACAACAATACAAATTAATATCCACAACCACCAAGGCTTTTTTCCATGGTCAGATGGCGATTTTGCTTGTTGATTTTCTTGTTCCATAGATTTGTTATACTAATATTAATTTATATTTCTTTTCCTATTATACAAAAATGGAATAATATGTAAAGAGACCATTTTGATATTGCAAAAAAAACTTATCATTGTATTATTACTTTGAATTACCATGAAAAGCGAAAACCTAAAAATACAAGCCCAAACACTATTGGCTCCGGCCGACATCAAAATAAACGGAAGCAACCCTTGGGATATCCAGGTACACAACCCCAACTTTTACCAAAGGGTTTTTACCAAAGGATCGCTGGGACTAGGAGAATCGTATATGGAAGGCTGGTGGGATTGCCAAGCCCTCGATCAATTTTTTGACCGCCTGCTGTTGGCTGATGTTACAAGCAAGGTAAAAATCCCATTGCCGGTGATGCTGGGACTGGCAAAAGAACGGCTGTTTAACCTGCAGGCAATATCGCGGGCATTTGAAGTTGGCAAAAAACACTACGACCTTGGCAATGATTTTTTTGAAGCTATGCTCGGGAAAAGCATGGCCTATAGCTGCGGCTATTGGAAAGAAGCTCAAGATTTAGATAGCGCCCAATTTGCAAAATTTGATTTAATTTGTAAAAAACTGAATCTGCAAAAAGGCCAAAAAATATTAGATATTGGGTCGGGCTGGGGCAGTTTTGCCAAATATGCGGCAGAAAACTACGGGGTTTCTGTGGTCGGGGTCACCGTTTCCAAAGAACAATTAATGTTCGCACAAGAAGCATGCAAAGGCCTTCCCGTAGAATTCAGATTGCAAGATTATCGCGCATTAGGTGAACCATTTGACCACATTGTGTCGGTGGGTATGTTTGAACATGTGGGCGTAAAAAATTATACAACCTATATGCAAGTAGTAAGGCGATGCCTTAAAAAAGATGGTTTGTTTTTATTGCATACCATTGGCAGTAAGCAATCTTCTTACGGTACCGATCCGTGGCTTGGAAAATATATTTTCCCCAACAGCATGCTTCCATCATTAGCGCAAATTGCCAAGAGTTGTGAAAAAAATTTCGTCATAGAAGACGTCCATAATTTTGGCGCAAACTATGACAAAACCCTCATGGCCTGGCACCAAAATTTTCAAACTCATTGGTCCCGATCGCAAAGCGATACGGGATCCCGTATCAATTTGATTTCATCAAATTTATCGGGGGCGGAATTTTCCGGATACAAGTCTGCACCCGGCTCTGCCCAAAAATATGGCCCGACATTTTACCGAATGTGGGAATATTATTTATTAAGCTGTGCGGGATTATTTAGATCAAGAGACATACAGCTTTGGCAAATCGTACTATCTGCCAACGGAGTGCGCGGAGGATATAAATCAATGCGGTAAATGAAAAAAATACCCTCATTTGTAAAGCTTTACAAATGAGGGTATTCTTTAAAACTTTGAATTAAGAAATGCCCGTTTTAAAACCGCTCTTCGGGTCTTTTCTCCAAATCTGGGCTGGAAATTCGCAAGAATTTCCATCCGCCAGATTTGGGGAAAATCCCGCGAAGGCATTTTGTGATTCACAGTTCTTAAAATCTTTTTTTGTACGGTTTTTGGTGGTACTTATTTGGTCTTGGAGATCCATAATTTCTGGCAACGAGCCTTTTATGGAAATTACTATGGGCTGGGGCGGCGGTTTTTTCTTCGCCAGAGGCGAATCCGCCTTTGGCGGAAAATGCTTCGTTTCTTTGATAGACCATGTTTTGCTGGGGCGTATTGGGAACAAATTGATTTTGCGGCAATTCTGGTAATTGTGAAATCGGAATGGTTGACCTAATTAACCGTTCTATTTCGCGGACTTTACTTTTCTGCTCTGGCATCACAAAAGAAACCGCCCGGCCTGCCATGCCAGCCCGGCCGGTTCGGCCGATTCTATGAACATAATCTCCGGGACTTTCGGGCAAATCAAAGTTAATCACCAATTCAATGCCTTTGACATCAATTCCGCGGGCGGCAATATCAGTTGCCACTAATACTCGGAATTTTCCAGATTTAAAGCCATCTAAGGCTGCGCGCCGCTGCACCAGCGAACGGTTTGAATGAATTTCAGCCGATGCAAATCCTTTTTTAAATAAATCTTGGCAGATTTTTTTTGCCCCGAATTTAGTCCGGCAAAAAACCAGTACGCTTCCTTTATATTCTTTCAGCAACTTTTCCAAAAGGCGCACTTTATAATCTTTTTTGACAAAAAATAATTCGTGTTCTACTTTTTCATTGGCTGTTCCCTGCCGCGCCATTTCTACCCGAACCGGAAGCTTCATGTGCTGGGTGGCAATTTTAATAATAGAATCTGGCATGGTGGCCGAAAACAGCATCGTCTGGCGTTGTTTCGGAACTGACAATAAAATTTGTTTTATTTGCGGGGCAAACCCCATGTCAAACATGCAGTCGGCTTCATCTAACACCAAAATAGAAACCGTTCTTAAATCCAATGTTTTTTGTTTAATATGGTCGTTAATCCTGCCGGGAGTTCCGATAATAATGTGGGGCTGGTGCTGGAGTTGATTAACCTGCTGATACATAGAAGCGCCCCCGATTAATACCGCGGTTTTTAGGCCAAATTGCCGGCCAATTTTAAGCAGAGTTTCGTTAATCTGGACCGCTAATTCCCGGGTTGGCAAAATCACCAATCCCAAGCTTGGAGTCTCTGCTTCCATAAGCCTTTGCAACATGGGTATGCCAAAAGCCAGGGATTTACCGGTTCCGGTTTGGGCAATGCCCACTACGTCTTTGCCTTCTATTGCGACCGGAATGGCCTTGTGCTGGATTGGCGTGGGAGTTTTAAAATTAAGATTATGCAAGGCAATAAGCAATTTTTCAGAAATGCCAAGCCCGCTAAAACCTTGCCCCGTGGTGAGGTCTGCTCTATTACCCGGGTTATGTTCAGTCTGATTTGCTATAGATTCGTTTTTAGTATGTTGATGTATCATTGACTTAATACTACATTAAAGTAATTCAAATGTCAAATAGAAATCCACGGGCCGAAGGCCCGTGGTACTTACCCTGCCTTCGGGCAGGGTAAGTACCTTGTAAAATTTCGTGCGCGAAATTTTGGATTTATGTTACTACCTCCGCTCGCTTCGGCTCGCTACGGGTTTGCGCTGTATCCGCGGGCTTACGCCCGCGGTTTTAGAGCAAGAAGTAATAAAAAGTCGTATTAAGCCCGTGCTTATACGACCATAGTTATCCTGGCCTTACGCATCTATGATATTTCCAAAGAGTAATACAATTTTTCTGTTGCCTGGTTAGTGAATACCAGCCTTTTTGCCATCTTTCAAATACGACATCTCTCTCTGACTGTTCTAGCGTTTTATTCCATTCTTTCAAAGTAAAATTAAATACCTCAAACGACAGCGGAACATATTGATATTTTTTTGATCGATGAGTTTCCCGAAACCCCTTAAGAAATTCTAAATACAAGGGGTACAATTCTTCGTTTGTCATTTGTTGGTTATCCATCGAAAACCCCCTTTTTTTGCTTTGGAGTTGTGAAGGTGCCTCAGTCCGTTCAAGGACTCCGTTCAAGAACTGTCCTTGAACGATTTTGTCCTTGAACGATTTTGAAGTTGCGAAGGTGCATTAATAGATCTATCTAATCCACCATGCAACGGACTTCGTTGCCTTGGCGAACTTCCAGAAAACCTGATGTTATTTCAAAGAAATTTTCTTTTTTATTATTATCTATCACTTTTATCACTCCGGGAGTTAAAACCCCAATTAAACTTTCGTGGTTATCCAAAACCGTAATTTCGCCAGCCATCGTTTGGCAATTTAAAAGCATCGCTTCCCCGGCAAATAGGATTTTTTTAAGTGAATATATTGATAACTTCATAATATTAATTTGAAATTTGAAATTTACAATTTGAAATCAATTTGAAAAGGTGGTGAATATTAAAATTTACAAACACGACGACATGGTTTCAAATTTAAACATTGAAACATTCGGCCGCGCGCCCCGCGGGGCGCGCGGCTTGATTTCAAATTGTAAATTTCAAATTTCAAATTGCGAAATTACACATTAATTTCGTCTATCCCTCCTTTCATATAAAAATTCTCCTCCGGTACGTCATCGTGCTTGCCTTCCAGAATTTCTGCAAACCCCTTGATGGTATCTTCCAGTTTTACATATTTGCCAGGAGTATTTGAAAATACTTCAGCCACAAAGAATGGCTGGCTTAAAAACCGCTGGATTTTTCGGGCCCGCGAAACCACTTTTTTATCTTCATCAGATAATTCTTCAATTCCCAAAATGGCAATAATGTCTTGCAAGTCTTTGTATCGTTGCAAGGTTAGTTGCACGCCCCGAGCTGTTTGGTAATGCAACTCTCCCACAATTTTTGGATCCAAGGCGCTTGAGGTTGAAGCCAATGGATCAACCGCTGGATAAATTCCAATTTCGGTTAATGCGCGGCTGAGCACAATGGTAGAATCTAAGTGAGAAAACGTGGTAGCTGGCGCCGGATCGGTAATGTCGTCAGCCGGCACATAGACAGCTTGCACCGAAGTAATTGACCCTTTTTGGGTTGAAGTAATGCGTTCTTGTAATTCCGCCATTTCTTGCGCCAAAGTTGGCTGGTATCCCACGGCTGACGGCATTCTGCCCAAAAGAGTTGAAACTTCGGATCCGGCCTGTGAAAACCTAAAAATATTATCAATGAAAAATAGCACATTTTTACTTTCCTGGTCGCGGAAATATTCGGCCATCGTTAAAGCCGAAAGAGCTACTCGTGCTCTAGCGCCCGGCACTTCATTCATCTGGCCATACACCAAAGCGGTTTTGTTAATAACGCCAGAATCTTTCATTTCCATATATAAATCATTTCCTTCTCGGGTTCTTTCTCCAACTCCGGCAAACACCGAAACTCCCCCGCCCTCTTCAGCTACGTTTCTGATTAATTCCATTAGGAGTACTGTTTTTCCTACGCCCGCTCCGCCAAATAATCCAGTTTTTCCGCCCTTAATAAATGGAGCAATTAAATCAATGACTTTAATTCCAGTTTCAAAGACTTCGGTTTTGGTTGCTTGGTCCACAAAGGCCGGCGCGGGGCGATGGATTGGCCAATAGTTTTTGAATTCCTTTGTCGCCTTTGTATCCTTTGTCGCTTTATTTAGCGTTTCCCCCAGCACATTAAAAATGTTTCCCAACACTTCCGGGCCTACGGGCACTTCAATTTGGCGGCCCGAATCTTCTACTTCCAGCCCGCGCATCAAACCATCAGTTGACTGAAGCGAAATCGCCCTAATTCTTTGCAAATCTAAATGCTTTACCACTTCAAGGGTAACTTCATATTTTGGACCTTGCACTTTTAAGGCATTATAAATTTCTGGAAGACTTATGCCTTCTTCAAACTCCACATCTACGACCGGTCCGATAATTTGTACAATTTTTCCTACCATATTATTTTTAGTAAGTTTAATATTTATTATTTCAAATTGGCTACGAAATACGAATCAAGTACGAATATACGAATGAAAAACGTCGTGGTAATTCGTATATTGGTAAATATTCGTATTTTGTAGCTAACTTAACGATTCGGCGCCGGCGATAATTTCTATAATCTGGCTCGTGATCGCTCCTTGCCTTACTTTGTTATACTGTAAATTCAGGGCTTGGCCTAAATCTTTAGCATTATCTGAAGCGGTTTTCATGGCTAATCTTCGGGCAGCATGCTCGGAAGCATTGGCTTCTAAAATTAGGTGATACATCTGCATAAAAAACAAGTGCTTCACTAAATCCGCAAGGACAATCTTTGTAGAAGGTTCAACTAGGTAATCTACATTTGACCTTTGACCATTAACATTTGACACGTTAACGATATTTGAAAACTTGCCTGTTTTTGGAACAATTTCCATCAGGGTTTCCTGGATTGATTCAAAGCTAATGGGTAATATTTCCCGAATTCGCGATTCTTGCTTCAAAGCTGATCTGAAATGAGTTGAAAAAATAACTACCCTATCCCAATCTTTTTTTAGATAACCTTCTGCCAAGAAATCAGCTAACGGTTTTACCTGCTGGGTGGTAGTATAATCCCCCACATTGGTAAATTTTTTAACCACGTTTAAATTCTTTTTTGATAAATAATTAAAAGCTTTTTCACCAACTCCGATAAAAAGCGCCTCACTTGTCTTAGTTTTTGAAAAAGCAGATTCAAATTTTCTAAAAATAGAACTATTAAATGCCCCGGCCAAACCTTTATCAGAAGCCACTAAGACAAATAAGGTTTTTTTGACATTTCTTTTTTCCAAAAGCCCGGATTTTTGTTCTTCCATCAGCGAAACATTAGCCAATAAGTCTAGGGCCGCAAAAGCGTAGGGGCGCGAAGCCAACGCAATTTCTTGCGACCTTCGCATTTTCGTGGCGGCCACCAACTCCATCGCCTTTGTTATCTGGCCAATATTCTTAATACTCTTTAATCTTTTCTTTATATTTTGCGGTGAATCCATACTCTTGATATTTATTTACGTTGGTTTTAGAATAAAATGGTGTAGCTCTTTTTAACTATTACCCACCGAAAGGATGCTGTCATGGAAATCGGAATCCTCATGTTTAAAATTCTTATCGGCATGGTAATGTTTGACCTCGTATTGCTCGTTTTTTTGATTTTAAAAGTATTCCATAAGACAAATGACGGTATTCCAACACAAGATTGTGCCGAACTTGAACCCTATCAAGATCATGATATCGGCCAAGATGGCAAATGCAGAACCTGCGGCAAAAATTTCCGGCAAGATAATTACTAATAAAACATCTTGCAAAGCCTTCGCGTTAAAACGTGGGCTTTTTATTTTCAATTTATACTCTCTACAAATTTTTCAATCACGCCCTTTAGTTTTCCTTCAATTTCATCGGTTATAGCCCGTTCTTTTTGCAATGATTCCAATAAATCACTATGTAAATCTGCCACATATTCTAAAAACTTAGCTTCAATTTTTTGGATTTCTTCGGGCTGGAATTTATTAAAATATCCGTTTAATGCGGCGTACAAAACGATAACCTGTTTTTCAAACGGTATCGGAGCCAAATCTGACTGCTTTAAGACTTCGGTCATAATTCTTCCCTTGTGGATTCTTTCTTTAGTTACTGGGTCAACATCTGATGCAAACTGCACGAAGGTTTGTAGTTCTCTAAATTGGGCTAGTTCGAGCCGCAGTTTTCCAGCCACTTTTTTCATGGCTTTAGTTTGGGCCGATGAACCAACGCGAGAAACCGAAAGCCCCACGTTTACTGCGGGCCTCGTGCCTTGGTAAAACAAATCCGATTCCAAATAAATCTGCCCGTCAGTGATAGAAATAACGTTGGTTGGAATGTAAGCCGTGCCATCGCCAAGCTGAGTTTCAATAATCGGAATAGCGGTTAATGAGCCTCCCCCGTTTTCTTTAGACAATTTTGCGGCCCGCTCGAGCAATCTTGAATGCAAGTAAAACACATCTCCCGGGTAAGCTTCTCTTCCTGGTGGCCTTCTTAAGAGCAGTGAAATTTGGCGGTAAGACCAGGCATGTTTTGACAAGTCGTCATAAATAATCAAGGCATCTTGCCCTTTATCGCGAAAATATTCACCGACCGCCGCGCCGGCAAATGGCGCCAAATACCAAGAAGCTGCGGGACTAGAAGCCGGAGCCGAAACCACCACCGTGCGTTCAAACGCATTATGTTTTTTCAGCGTTTCCACGATTTTAGCAATTTTAGATTCTTTCTGCCCAATGGCCACATAAATAGAAACTACCGGTTTATCGCTTGATTGGGCTTGATTGATAATCATGTCCAAGGCAATGGCGGTTTTTCCGGTTCCCCTATCACCAATAATCAATTCTCGCTGGCCCCGGCCAATCGGAATCATAGCATCAATGGCTTTAATGCCGGTGTGCAAAGGGTAGTTTACCGATTCACGGGCCAGCACATTGGGCGCATCGTTTTCCAAAAAATTATATTGGGGTTTTTCCTTATCGGAAAAAAGAGGGCCTTTGCCGTCTAAGGGATTACCAAGCGGATCAATCACCCTGCCCCGCAATTGCTCTCCAACCGGAATTGATAAAAGCTGTTTTGTCCTTTTTACTGTATCCCCCGCTTTTATATGGGAAAATTCACCCAAAACCAAAGCTCCAACAGAATCTTCTTCTAAGTTTAAAACGACGGCTTTGGCTTTATCGTTCCCTGACTCCACTAACAACACTTCTTGGCTCAAAACCTGTTTTAAACCGGAAATTTTTAAAATCCCGTCGCCCACTTCCGTGACCGTGCCGATTTCTTCCCATTTCGGATCGTCTTTATATCCTTCAATGGCTTGTTTGATTTTGTCTAAGATTTCTTGTGACATTGGATAAGGAGTAGTCACGAATATACGAATTGGCACAAATATACAAATTTTACAAATACTACGAATACGAGATTACTTTTGCGCCTGCGGGCGCCTGAGTCGGGAACTCCAGTCAAGCTGGAAGTTCTCGCGACTTGCCGCAATGACGACGGCAAGATTTGTATATTCGTAACATTTGTATATTATCGTAAATTTGTATATTCGTGATTACTCCAATTAAATTTTGTTTAATTTTCCTAATAAAGAATTATCAAACTGCGTTTCATGGTTAACCGTTATTCTTATTCCCGCGATCAAGCTGGGATTAATTTTCTCTTTTACGATATCCCCTTTTTTTATCAAGCTTTCTAGTATCTTTTTTTGCCCAGTGGTCATGTTCCGCGCAGTTTCAAGGGTGATATTCCTTTTGTTTTCTTTTTGTAAAAGTAAATCCTGGGTTAAATCTAGAATTTCTTGCGATTTATGGGCATATCCGGAATTTACCAAAAGCGCAGTAACATTATTTACAATTTTTTCCTTGTCCGCCGTAGTTTTAGCAGAGGCGGATAAATCATATTTCTTGGCAAAAATAATGTCTGCCAATGCGCTTGCATATATTTTTACGTTATCTTTTTTCATGTTATATGTTCCATGTTTTATGTTCCATGTCGCGTGCTTTCAATCGCTTTTTTAATTAATGCTTCGTCTACGGCTTCTGGATCCAATTCAACCGTTTTGATAACGGTTTTTTTGACTAATTCAATGGCATTTTTTATCACCAGCGCCTGGGCTTCTTGCTGCTGTTTTTTGTAATTTGCGTGTAATTCTTTTTCCTCTTTCATGTGACTGTCTTCTATCTTTTTTTGCAATTGAGCTTCTAGATCCTTAGCTTTTGCATAAGTGGCCTTAATAATATCTTGTGCCTGGCTTTGAGCTTCCTTCATTTTTTGCTTTCCAATATGATCAACTTCTTGCAGCCTTACTGCCGCTTCTTGTGCTTTATCTAGCCCCTCTTTTATTTTTTCATTCCTCTTTTTTATAATCTTTAAAATGGGCTTGTACACAAAAAAATTCAGGACCACCAAAATCAGGGCAAAGTTAATCAGTTGGCTTAAAAAAAGCTTCCAATTAATTCCAAATTGTTCTAAAAAAGCATTCATGGTTACTTTGGATATACGTCCGCTAAAGCGGACGATATAGATAGATATTGGCGCGCCGAAGGCGCGCGATATAAGTGATTACGACTTATATATCCACTTTATATCAACTTATATCAATGTATATCTATTCGTTATGTGAATTTGATAATCAAAGCTATAACCAACGCGTAAATTGCCAAAGATTCGGCAAAGGCAATAGCCAAAATCATATTGGTTTGGATTTTTGAAGTTACTTCCGGGTTGCGGGCTATCCCATTTAAGGCAGAAGCGCCGATTAAACCAATAGCTATTCCCGGACCCACGACTCCAACGGCAACGGTTATACCGGTTGCCAATAATTTCATTGTTTCTACGTCCATAATTTTGGCTACGAAATACGAATGACCTACGAATATACGAATACAAAACGTTGTGTTTCTTATTCGTATATTCGTAACTATTCGTATTTCGTAGCATAATTAATTATTAATGTTGTGTTTCAGTGGCATGTACGGTGGTATGCAATGATAATGTTACCAGCGTTAAAATGGCAAAAATGAAAGCTTGGATCATGCCAAAAAACATTTCTAGGGTTAAAAACGGCACGGGAACCACATAGGGTAAAAGAAAAAAGATAATGGCAAGTAACACTTCCCCTGCAAAAACATTACCAAATAACCTGAAAGAAAACGATATAATTCTAGCTACCTCAGATAACAATTCCAGCATGCCGACAAAAAAATTGATTGGGTTGGAAAAATTTAGATATTTTTTAATGTGCACCAGCACTCCCACGGTAACCATTCCAAAAAAATTAGTCAAAAATACGGAAATAATGGCAAAAGCCAGGGTAAAGTTTAAATCGGCAGCCGGAGAACGCAACAATGGCACATGCCCGGCAGCGTTATGATATACCAACGATCCCACGCCTGGCAATATTCCCAGCATATTCGAAAAAAAGATGAAGATGAAAATGGTGGCAATCAATGGCAGATATTTTTCGGCCAAATGGCGCGACCCTAATATTAAATTCATCAAATCCAACAATTTTTCTATGCAAATTTCAACGAGCGACTGTATTTTCCCCGGGACAATATTAATTTTTCTATAAATCAAAAACCCCAACAAGATTAATATCAAGGAAACGATGAAAGTTAAGAGCAGGCTGTTGGTAATACTGAAACTTCCAATATCAAATAAAGGTTGGGCTTTTAAAGAAATTTCTTCCATGAACTTTAGGTTTGGGTATTATACCTTGATATTGGGATTTTTACAATACACAAAAACGGCGCCTATTTTTTGCGAAAAATAGGCGCCGTTTGCTAAAACAGTTATTGATCAGCTGTAAATTACAACGCCTCTTTTACCATCTCGGCCAATTGAGTTGGCGACGTATTTGATTTTACGATAAATTTCTCCGGTTTTATGTAATTGATATTCAATAATGCGTCGCTGGTATAATTGCTTAAAATAAATACTTTGATGCCTTTGGTAAAAATATTTTCCTTTACCGCCCTTAATATTTCCAGTCCATTGATATCGGGCAATACCAAATCTAATAATATCAAATCAGGCTTTTCTTCTTTTTCTTGTTGTACTTTTTTTATCTTTTCCATGGCTTCTTTGCCACTGGCCAAGCCCACCACCGCAAAACCGGCTGTGGTCAACGCCTTTTTATTGACAAACATAATGTCTAGTTCGTCTTCAATGAGAAAAATGGTTTTTTTACTCATATTTTTGGAGTAGTCGCGAATATACCAATACGATCAAATATACTAATATTACAAATATACGAATAGATTGCTTCGCTACGGCTCGCAATGACGGCAAACGGATTTGTATATTCGTAAAATTTGTATATTATCGTAAATTTGTATATTTGTGATTAGTCCATTGGTAGCTCAACATAAAACGTTGACCCCTTGCCCTCGCCGGCCGATTCAGCCCACACTTTTCCATTATGCATTTTGATAATTTTGGCCGATCCGGGTAACCCCACTCCGCTCCCCGAAGCAGTTTTTTTAGCTTGTTCGGTTCGTTCAAATTCTTCTTCAAAAATACTCTTTAATTTATCTTGAGGCACGCCAATGCCAGTATCTTTTATCACAATCACTACTGATTGCGGTGAATTTTGCATTTTGATCTTTGCATTTTCAATTTTTATATCCACTCCGCCTTTTGGCGTAAATTTAATGGCATTGCTGATAATATTAAACAAAGCCGCTTTTAATATTTCCCGGTCGGCAGAAACCTTAATACTCTTTTTTGGCTTTTCAAATTTAAGATAAATTCCGTGCAACTGGGCATCAGCATCAAGCACGCTTACAATTTCGTCCATCATTGGCACCAGTTCAACTCCGGGAGTTAAAGAAACGGTCTGCTTCATTTTCCAGCGCTCGGCATCCAAAAAGCTATTAATGTCGGTTATTTTGCTCTGGTTTACGGTATGGATTCTTTTAATAATATCCTGCGCTTTTTTGGGTAATTTCCCAAACGTCCCGCTAATCAATAAATCGGTGTATCCCATAATAATGGTAAGTGGTTTTCTTAAATCGTGCTGAGTCAATCTTAAAAAGTCATCCTTTTCCTTATCTATTTTTTCTAATTCTTCATTGGCCTTCTTTTCAATTCCATAAGCCTTATTAATATCTTCTTTGGCCCGCTTTTCAAGGGCATAAGCCCGTTTTGTCACTTCGTAAGAATCCTGTAAATCTTTGTACAAATAGGCCTTGCCAAGTAACAACGCTATCACGTTGATAAAACTTTTTATAGAAGCTTTTTCGAAAGTATTAAGGGTGTTATAATCGCGGTTAAAGCCCAATAATAAAACCCCCATCACCCCGCTATCTTTCATTAAAGGATACATCAAAGTGGTCTTAATATGCGACTCTTTTTTTATTTCATTGATATCTTCTTGGCTTACCATTTCCTGCCAGACTTCCTGCAAATTATTGGTCATGTTATTTTCTTTGCCATAGACCACTTTTTTGAAAAACTCACGATTGGCGATATCTTCTATGATAATATCGCTAAAAAGAAAACCTAAATCACTTAAGGTTTTTGCCAAACGTTCAGACTTAGAAAATGCCAAAGGAACTAACGTGTCATCTTTTTTGTGGAATATAAGGATCCCGGCTAATTCAAGGTGCAAATCCTGGCGGATAATATCGGTTATTTCACGAGCCACTTCATCCGGAGTTAAGTTTAAAACACTCTTTTGATAGAGCTCTTCAAGCAATGACAGTGTTTTATTTTTCACCGCCAATTCAAGATTCTGCTCAAAGAGTTTTTCCGTAATTTTTTTCCGGTTAAAAAGGTTGAACATGAGTTAACAATTAACATTTGACCATTAACAATTGACCAACAATTAAAACGGAATTCCAATAATCAAATGGCGCGATCAATTGCTTAATTATACCACAAAACAAAAATAATAATCTATAATAAAAAACTCCACCGTATGATGGAGCTGCTAGGTCATTCAGTCATTTGCTTAACTAAAGAACTGATGACCCTTTTCTTGTTTTCAAACTCTGGATCAACATACACCTTAACCCGATAAATTGGGTTATAATTTCCGTTATCCAGGTACCTTGAACCGTTTCTGCCTACGAAAGGCAAATCAATTTTCCGTTTATCACGTCCTTGGCCAATGTAGACACAAACAGCGCTTTGCGGCATCACGCACTCCTGGCAGATAGCTTCTGCCAAAGCTTTGCGCATGTACCGATCTTTGGCTATCGCTTTAAGTCGCAAAGATGGTCGAATAGTTTTGAAAGCGATGAGCTCTGGATAAATTTGTCGATCCAGAAATTTTTGTGCCAGATGCGCAGAATCCTTGTTGCAGGTAAGAAGAAAATCCATGGCCTGCACATCGTTAAGATGGAAGAAATCTTCCGTGAGTTCTCCGCGATAAAAGGCGATTTCAACGGCGCGGTAAACTATGATACGGGCATTAAGATACGGTTCTTCGTAGATCATGCCGTACACTGCCTGGCGCGCTTTTTGCCATTTTTTTGCTTCTTTCAAGCAATTGCGAGAGAGTGCCCATGAATCTTGATGGTAGCGAAAAGACGAGGCAATTGCTTGGGCATCAAACAACACCTCGTTGTGAGCAGTAAACCAGTATCGCCCCACGTTGTCGAGATTATCGACATCCATGCTGCCATTGATGAGCACTGACAACGGCTTGAGGTGTCCGGTAACACACCGCACTACGTCATGCAAATCAAGCCCCGCACGACAAAGAAATAACCATGCCTGACTTCCATTCAACCTTTCTTCCAGGAAAGATTCTCCATCCTTGCCGGTGAGTTTTTTTAGAAATGGTTCACTTAGGTGTGAGAAGGGTGGATTCCCTGTGTCATGAAGAAGCGCCGAGACAGAAAGCAAAAGGGCATCTTTCTTTGACAATTGATTCTGGGCAATTGCCAACTGCGCTAAGTAAGCCACACCCATACTGTGTTCGTATCGGTTAGCGACCTTGTAGGAAACGCAACTCTGCGGTAAAACATCCAGACTGATGAGTTTCAACCGCTGGACTTCGGGCGTATTTGCCAACTCCTCGATAAAATGAGGAAGTTGCACTTGGCCATACATTGCGTCTTGGTAGAGCATGATTGCTTCCTCTCAGATTAGTTGTTTTTCAACGAGCAAAACTCATCCCAATACTACAATATATTGCAAGTAATATCAACAATAATAAAAAAGGGCGTTATTTGAAAATAAAACCCCTAAACTAACT
>JAHFKU010000017.1 GCA_023245195.1 Candidatus Staskawiczbacteria bacterium | reverse complement strand
CATAAACTCACTTTTTGTAGAGTATTTTCCCTTTTTTACCAATAAATCTACTTTTTGACTAAGTGCCTTTGGTAATGAAATATTTATAATTGATCGCATGGTTTTAAATTTTTAATAATATTACTGTAATAAATTGTATTACAATCTATAATATATCAGACGCGAAAACCAGTCAATAGTTATATTTCCATATCTTTTAAAGCACGAATTCTATCTTCAATCGGCGGGTGGGTTGAAAAAAGATTAATAAACCAATTCTTGCTTTGTTTTGCATTAAAAGGTGAATCAATGTACAAATGTGCGCTGGCCGTATTAGCTACTTTCATGGGCGTGACATCGGCATCAATTTTTTCTAGCGCGCTGGCCAGGCCTTCTGGGTAACGGGTTAATAGTGCTCCAGAAGCATCGGCCAAAAATTCCCGTTTACGAGAAACCGCAAGCTGAATTAACGTAGCGGCAATGGGAGCCAAAATAGCCGCAAAAAGCCCAAGAATCATCAACACCGCATTCCCCCGATTATCATCTGAGTCGCGCCCCAAAAAACTAATTCGTAAAAAGAAATTAGCCAGCAAAGAAACGATTCCTGCCAACACAACCACGACGGTGCTAACCAGCATGTCTTTGTTTCCGATATGCGACAGTTCGTGTGCCAACACGCCCTCCAATTCTGTCTTGTTGAGCCTTTGCAAAAGGCCTTGGGTTACCGCTACCACCGCATGATTTTTGTCTCTGCCAGTAGCAAAAGCGTTTAATTGGGCTTCGTTGATAATGTAAATCTTGGGCACCGGAAGCCCGGCCGTAATACATAAATTTTCTACGATTCTATATAATTCCGGGTTATCACTTTTTTCAATCAAGCGGGCCTGGGCCATCGACAAAACAATTTTATCAGAAAACCAATAACTGGAGATGCTCATGGCAATGCTTAAAAAAACCGCGGCATATAATATGGCGTCGGATTGCAAAATCTGGCTAAAAAGCCACCCGATAGCTATGACAAAGACTAAAAACCCGGTAATAAGAAACCAGGTTTTACGGGTGTTAGAATCGGCTTGAGTGTAAATAGAAGCCATACATGAATTTTTAATTTCTAATTTCTAATTTTTATTAAATTTTCAATGAAACGAATTATCAAGACTGACGGGTCTTAGAAATTTAAAAATTAGACATTTAATAGAAATTAGAAATTGAAAATTAGAAATTCACTTTCACGGGTTCGCGCTCTGCTTCATTGGCGGTTTGGAAAAGCTCCATTTGGCGGAATCCAAACGAACTAGCAATCATATTTGCCGGGAAACTTTCGATTTTAATATTCAAATCGCGCACGTTGGTATTGTAAAACCGGCGGGCGGCTTGGATTTTATCTTCCGTATCAGTAAGCTCTTTTTGCAATTCCAAAAAATTTACCGAAGCTTTCAATTCTGGATAAGCCTCTGAAACGGCAAACAAACTTTTTAAGGTTGAAGATAGCATATTTTCAGCGTCGGCTTTTGCCTGTACGCCTGAAGCTCCCATGGCATTGGCGCGCGCCTGGGTTACCTTTTCAAATAATTCCCTTTCATGGGCAGCATACCCTTTTACCGTTTCCACTAAATTAGGGATTAAGTCATACCTCCTTTTTAACTGGACATCAATATCGGCCCAGGCTTCTTTGGCCCGGTTTTTTAAAACGACTAAACCATTAAAAACTCCGACAACCCATATGATGGCAACTATTACGATGGCTAAAATGATGAAAGACAAGGTCATGGTTTAAAAATTTCTAATTATTCTAATTGTTCTAATTATTCTAAACCGCTTGCGATTTTGACATTGGGGTTTAGGATTTGATTAGATCAATTAGTATAATTAGGTTAATTAGAATAATTCATTACCTACTTTGGCACGGCTTCAATTAAATGATTAATGTGCGGATGCTGGACGACAAACTTGTAATTCAATAATTTAAGCAAGATGAGAAAATCTTCAAGTTCTTGGCGGAATTTTTCGGGACCCGCAAACACTTCCCATAATTGCACTGCTAGATTTTTGGTGTAGTGGTGCAAGATTTCATAGTCATATTTTCTCTTTAAATACGTTACAATCTGATGAAATTCGCCCCGATCAAGCCAAATGCCCTGGCATCTTTTGCAAAAATCGATTTTTACCTTTGATTCGTCATAACGCACCTGCACAAAAGGAACCCTGCAGACCGGGCATCGTTTATCAAGCTTAATAACACTAAACTTTCCCTTGTCGCGCCAAATGTCAAAATCAAGCCATTGAAGCTGGCTGTCTTTATCGTCTTTGGCCAGGCGCAATTCGTCTTTATCAAACCAAACGCCTAAGCACTCGGGGCAGTAATCAACTTCCACGTTATGGAATAACGCTTTTTGCATTGGCTCTTTATGGTGATTTGGACAATTCATATCTATATAGTAACTAAAAATCACCCAAAAAACAAGGATAAAAAAGCTCCGCAAACTACGCGGAGCCTAAACTCAAAACATTATTCCACAATGATGTGTACTGAATAACCATCATCACTACTCCAATGAACACCGTTAATCTCTTGGATGTTCCAACCATGCATCATTTTCCTTAATAACCATAGTATTCTTTTTTGGCTTTCGCCAACTTCTTGGGCAAGATTATGCAAAATATCATCAATCATGTATTTTGATTTTACCTCTTTGAGGCTATCATAAAGTTTTTGCAAAATCCATTTTTCATCTTCACAAGAAGCATGTACTCTGAAAAGAATTTGACCAGGGTCCGATACGTGGAAAGAAAGCATGGCTTTTCCCTCCGAGAAAGAACTAAGACAAGATTATTAGTACCAAGTTATTTAAAAAAATTCAAGAGGCATAAAAAAGCCCAATACCAAGTACCGGACTTATGCCCAACTAACTGCCAAGCAGTTCTTTTGCCACTTCTTGCCACGAAGCCACGTGTTTTATGAATGGCACCACGCTTAAGAATTTTCCGTCTTCGTCTTCTCTGCCCTGGAAATGGTACAGGTTTTTTATCCCCGCTTGATGCAAATGCATCAGAGTTTCACGGCGGTCGTCAATAGCATGAGTAACTTTAAGTTCCAAACAGATTCTAGTTTTTTCGGATCTTTTATAACCAAAGTGGGTATTGGGAAGAGGGATTCCGGTTGCATGGGGAAAACTATAATTCTTAAGCCATTCATAAATCTGAATTCTGAAGGCTATATCACCAGAAGAAACCAGAAAAATATTTTCGCCAAATAATTCATTTTTCAGGCGAGCCAACACCGAAAAAACATCCGGCAACGGAGGATAAAAATCTCCCACCTTAGTATGGCTCATAATCACTCCGCCGATATCTACCATCAAAACTCGTGACATGGCTAATCCTTTCAAAGAACAGGGTTTGTAGGCCGATTTTTACTCTAGCAAAAAATCTTGCTCGACGCAAGATTTTTCACTAGACGCTAGTCTCTAAAAGCCAGACTCTTAATTTAATATTCGCCGCCCATCATGGGATTCATACTTCCGCCCATGGCACCACGATCTTCTTTTTTGGGTAATTCTGAAACTACTGCCTCGGTGGTTAACAGCATCGAAGCGGCCGATACCGCATTTTCAAGGGCGGTTCTTACCACTTTCGTTGGATCAACCACGCCGGCTTTTATCAAATCTTCATACACCATCGTTTGGGCATTAAAGCCGAATTCGCCAGCTCCCTCTTTTACTTTCTGCACTACTACCGCGCCATCAATGCCGGCATTTTCTGAAATTTGCCGAAGAGGCTCTTCTAAAGCTCTTTTTAAAATAGTAACCCCGGTTTGCTCATCATCTTGGAGGGTCGGACCTTCCAAAGCACCCAATGTTCTTAACAGGGCTACACCGCCGCCTGGCACTATTCCTTCTTCAACAGCCGCACGAGTGGCGTGCAAGGCGTCTTCTAATTTATGCTGTTTAGCTTTTTGCTCAACTTCAGTAGCCGCTCCCACTTTGATGACTCCCACTCCGCCCGCCAGCTTTGCCAATCGTTCCTGCAATTTTTCTTTATCAAAGGAGCTGGTAGAATTTTCCATTTCTTTTTTGATCTGTAATATCCTTTTTTCAATTTCTGCTTTTTCTCCTTTGCCCTCAACAATGGTTGTCGTTTCTTTCGTGGAAATGATTCTTCTGGCGTGTCCCAACATTTCCAATTCTACATTTTCCAGTTTCATCCCTTTTTCTTCAGAAATAACTTGGGCTCCCGTCACAATAGCAATATCTTCCAGCATTTGTTTTTTGCTATCGCCAAACCCGGGCGACTTGATGGCCAAAGCGGTAAAAATACCCCGCAATCTGTTTACGATTAAGGTGGTCAAGGCATCACCTTCTACTTCATCGGCAATGATGACTAATTCTTTTTTGCCGGTTTTTACGATTTTTTCGAGTAACGGCAAAATTTCAGCCAAAGCGCCTATTTTCTTATCAGTAATTAACAAATAAGGCTCTTCCAGCATTGCTTCCATTTTTTCAGAATTTGAAACCATGTAGGGCGAAATATATCCGCGGTCAAACTGCAATCCTTTCACAATTTCTTTTGAAAGGCCGAATGTTTTTGATTCTTCAACGGTAATCACTCCGTCTTTACCAACTTCTTCCATAACCTCTGCAATTAAATCGCCCATTTCTTTATCTTGGGCTGAAATGGTGGCTACTTGCGAAATTTCTTCGCGAGTATTAATTGTTTTTGACATGGCTTTTAAAGCAGAAACAACCATGTCTTTGCCCTTAATAATGCCTTTTCTTAATGCTAAAGGATTGGCTCCGGCGGCCACATTTTTTAATCCTTCCGTAGCAATGGCTTGGGTTAACACCACTGAAGCCGTCGTCCCGTCACCGGCAATATCATTGGTTTTTGAAGCAACTTCTTTAATAATAGAAGCGCCGATATTTTCCATGGCGTCTTCCAATTCTATTTCCTTGGCGATAGAAACGCCATCGTTGGTAATGGTTGGCGACCCAAAATTTGACCCCAAAACCACATTCCGGCCTTTCGGACCCATGGTTACTTTTACGGCATTAGCCACTTTGTCTAAGCCATTTTTTAAGGCTTTTCTTGCATCTTCACTGTAAATGATTTTCTTTGCCATAATTTTGGCTACGAAATACGAATTTCATACGAATATACGAATGCAAAACGTCGTTCTAATTCGTATATTCGTAAATATTCGTATTTCGTAGCAAGCTTTATTCGATGATCGCTAAAATATCTTCTTCCCTGGCAATTAAATATTCTTTTCCTTCAAGCTTAATTTCTGTTGGGCCGTATTTGGTAAACAACACTTTTTGGCCGGCTCTTACCGATACCGGAACAATTTTTCCATCATCAGTTTTTTTGCCATCCCCCACGGCAATTACCATTCCCTGTTCGGGTTTTTCTTTTTGAGCCGTATCAGGCAAAAAAATCCCGGACTTAGTTTTTTCTTCTTCTTTGATGGCTTCTATTAAAATGTGATCTGAAAGTGGTTTGATGTTCATAAAACATGGAACATTTACCCCGGTTAAATAAAATCCTTCGGGATTTTAATTTTGCGGGGCAAAATTATTTAACTGGGTGAACATGGAACATGAAACAAAACTACGACGAACGTTTTTTTGTTATGTGTTCTATGTTATGTGTTATGTGATTTGCGATAATCTAATCTATGAAATTTTCAAAATAAAGTCAAGATAGGACTCTTATTTTTAATACAAATAAAAATCCCTCTAGCATACTCTTTTGGAGCGCCAAGGGATATTGTTTCAGTTATGCGGAAGCTGTATGTTTAAGCGCTTCTTTTGTGCCTAGTTGCTGATCACAAATATAACCAGGTTGTTTTGATTTCTCTATCTCTTCATTATAAGCGTCCATAACGGCTTTGTGAATCATCTGGCGTCCCTCAATGCAAATAGGATACACGCTATCGGCATGAAGCTCAGAACGACGGCCAATATTACGAGTTGCGTAGACAACGTCGAGTCTACGACCACAAAAACTACAGTAATTTGCCTCTAAATGATTCTTATATGTGCAACGCGGGCAGGGATAAGTAAGCAGGCGGCTTGGCATGGCAACAAACAGGCCACGCTTGCCTTCAATAATCTTCATATCACAAATAGCAAACAAATGATCCAACGTAACACTGCAGTAAGCCCGCAGAAAGAAATTTTGAGCATCATTGCACAACGTAATTCGAACCTCAGTGATGACCATGATGCGCCTCCTGGGTGAGAAGACTCGAGCAATGTAAAGAACTACTATCTTTAATGTATCACTTATTTGGTATTTTTCAAATATTTTCCCGTATAACTTTTCTTATTTTTCATAATTTCCGCTGGTGAGCCTTGGGCAATAATTCTGCCTCCGGCTTGGCCGCCTTCCGGGCCCAAATCTAAAATCCAGTCCACGGCGCCCACAAAATCAGTGTTGTGCTCTATTGTCAGCACCGTATTACCCTTATCAACTAAATTTCTTAAAACAGAAATCAATTTTTTAATGTCTTCAAAATGCAAACCGGTGGTCGGCTCATCTAAAATATATAACGTTTTGCCGGTGTCGCGGCGTGAAAGTTCGGTAGCTAACTTTACCCGCTGGGCTTCTCCACCTGATAGCGAAGTAGCGGATTGTCCAAGTTCAATGTAAGAAAGCCCTACCTCTTTGAGGGTTTTCATTTTGTCATAAATATTGGGAATGTTTTTAAAAAACTCACCGGCTTCTTCAATGGTCATTTTCAAGACATCGGCAATGTTTTTTTCTTTATAAGTAATTTCCAGCACTTCTTGGCTGTAACGCTTGCCTTTGCATTCTTCGCATTCAACATAAATATCGGGCAAAAAATACATTTCTACTTTTTTGGTGCCCTGCCCTTCGCAGGCTTCGCACCTTCCGCCTTTGACATTAAAACTAAAACGCCCGGCCGAATATCCGCGAATTTTTGCCTCTTTGGTTTGAGTGAATACTTCCCGAATGAAAGAAAAAGCTCCGGTGTAAGTAGCCGAATTTGACCTTGGCGTCCGGCCAATGGGAGATTGGTCAATCAGCACCACTTTATCAATGTTGCCAATTCCAAGAATTTCTTTGTGAGCGCCCGGTTCATCTTTGGCCCGGTAAAAATATTTCAGCAAGGCTTTGGCCAAAATATCGTTAACGAGTGACGACTTGCCACTGCCTGAAACTCCCGTTACGCAAATGAATTTTCCCAAAGGAAAAGCCACATCAATATTTTTTAAATTGTGTTCAGTTGCGCCTTTAACGGTTAAGTATTTTTGAGATTGCTTCGGCTGCTGCCTCACAATGACAGTGCTCACCTTTTTACGGCCAGAAAGATATTCTCCCGTAAGACACTTTGATTTGAGTATTTGCGCCGGTGTTCCTTCAAAAATTACCCGTCCGCCATGCTTTCCAGCACCCGGCCCAATATCCACAATCCAATCGGAAGCCATCATGGTTTCTGGATCATGTTCAACCACAATAACCGTGTTACCCAAGTCACGAAGCTTATACAACGTTTCAATTAATCGGTGCTGATCACGGGCATGCAAACCAATAGAAGGTTCGTCTAAAATATATAACACTCCCGATAATCTAGTGCCAATTTGCGTTGCCAGGCGTATCCGTTGCTCTTCTCCGCCGGACAGCGTCATCACTTTTCTATCCAAATTCAAATACCCCAAGCCCACATCAACTAAAAACTGAATTCTATTAATGATTTCTTTGGTAATAGGCTGGCTAATTTTTGTTTCACTAATGCTTAATTTTTTAACCAGGCCAGCAAAAAAATCCTGCAGGGCATCAACTGGCATTTTTGTAATTTGATCAATGGGTTTTTCTAAAATAGTAACCGCCAACACTTCTGGCTTTAATCGCTTGCCTTGGCACTTGGGGCATTGCTTAATTACCATATACTGGTCGATTTCCTGGCGCGTCCATTCAGAATCAGTTTCATGATATCTTCTTTCTAAGCCGGCTATAACGCCTTCAAAACCGTGGCCATCACCGGGCACAAGTCTGCGCCCGGCTTCGCCATATAAAATAATATCAATAATCTTTGGTGGCAGATTTTTTACCGGTTCGTCCAAAGAAAATCGATGCTTTCGCGATAATTCTTGAAGTTTGAAATGATAATATCCTTGCCGGCCCACCTTATGGCTAGCACTACTCCAGGCACGAATGGCACCTTCGGCGATAGTTAAATTTTTATTGGGAATCACCAATTCTGGCGAAACTTCCAGTTTTTCACCAAGACCCGTACATTCAGGACAAGCTCCATAGGGATTATTAAATGAAAACATGCGAGGCTCTAGTTCTGCCAAAGAAATTCCGCAATCTTCACAGGCAAAATGCTCCGAGAATGTTATATCGCTATATCGCTTCGCTCGTTCCATCGGCTTTTCGCCTCGTTTTAGTCGTGCGTTTAGATCGCTTAAAACGCTTAGAACAACTGAAACAACTACGATTCCTTTGCCAAGTTTTAGCGCGGTTTCTAAAGAATCAACCAATCGTGATCGATCTAATTCTTGATCTAAAACAAGCCTATCAACTACAGCCTCAATGCTGTGCTTTTTTTGCTTATCAAGCACCTTTCCAAGCGCTTCTTCTATTAAATAAATATCACCGTCAATTCTAACTCTCACAAATCCGGCTCTTTGGATTTCTTGTAGCACCGCTGTGTGTTCGCCTTTTTTACCTTTTATGACCGGCCCTAAAATACTTATTTCGCTGTTTTTTGCTTCGCCCGCCGACTTGTCCGCCAAAGATTTATCGACGGCGGAAGCCTTGCGCGAAGGCGGGGCCATTTTCAAAACCTGCTCTACAATTTGATCAATCGTTTGGCGGGCAATTAATTTGCCGCAATTCGGACAATGCGGTTTTCCGATCCTGGCATACAAAAGGCGCAAGTAATCATAAATTTCGGTAATCGTCCCTACGGTAGAACGGGGATTGTGCATCGCTTTTCGCTGGTCAATAGAAATAGCTGGACTGATGCCTTCTATTTTATCAACATCGGGTTTATCCATAACCCCCAAAAACTGCCGGGCATAGGCCGACAAGCTTTCAATATATCTTCGCTGGCCCTCGGCATACAATGTATCAAAAGCCAACGATGACTTGCCCGAGCCCGAAAGCCCGGTGATCACCACCAATTTATTTTTCGGGATATCAAGATCAATGTTTTTGAGGTTATGCACGCGCGCACCTCTGATTTTTATATAGTCTTGATTCATATCATTTTTACTTCGTAAAAATCGCAGATAAACGCAGGTGGTTACGCGGATATTCGCGGATACGTTACACAATCTGCGTTAATCCGCGAATTTCGTTAGTTTGCCAACGAAATTAGATTAAAAGTGGTTCATTGTACGATAATTTTCTCTAAATTTCAAGGCGCCGCATAAAAAAGGCGCCGCTCTTCTGGGAAAAGCAACGCCATGTATTTGATATTAGTATTCTTGAATATCTTCAGCGGCAAGAATTCTCCGCCACCTATCCAAAAATTTAGCGAATTTCCCGCCAGATTCAACGGCAACCTGAATCCAGGCGGAAAAAGATCCAAGGCAGGCCAAGCCAAACAAGAAAGCAAATGCGTAAAATCCATCTGCGTCCGCCCAAATCGGATATAATTCCGCTGATCCAATAATAAAAAACACCACGGATAGTACAAGAAAGAACAATGCAGAGTTTCTGGCCCAGCTAGCCGGAGGCCGGCCAAGCGGCGCATAATCCTGGATCTTCATGTTAAAACTCCTTGCTTGTAAGAAGTGACAATTCCCGCCAAAAGAATCTGATTAATTAGATTCTTTTGGCGGGAATTGTCTAGCGACACCGCTAACTTCGTTCTCCGAGCGTCACCTCAAGGGTAATTTCTTGGCCATCGCGTAAAATTTTTAGCGATACTGTATCACCCGGATTATGTTTGGCGATAACTTTGGCCACCGAATTATCTTTAACAATTTTTTCTCCGCCAACTTCCAAAATAATGTCTTTTTCTTTCAAGCCGGCTTTTTCGGCTGCTGAACCGGCCGTAATTGCCACTTCACCCTTATCTCCTTTTAGGATTAAAGCTCCGCTATCAACCGACAGCTTATATTTTTCTTTTACCGCCTGATCAATTAAAATATATCGTACTCCCAAAAACGGATAGACGATTTTCATCTGTTCATTACTAGACGAAGAACCTTGTTCGCTTTGCAATTGGGATTTTTTTATAATTTGGTCGATGTCTCTTTTGGCAATATTAATGGGTATGGCAAATCCGATGGATTGGGCGCCATTGGCCGTAGCAGTATTAACACCGATAACTTCGCCTTTTAAATTAATCAACGGACCGCCGGAATTTCCAAGGTTAATCGCCGCATCAGTTTGAATGATATCTTCAAGGGTTTCTGAAAACCCTTGTCCGCCGGAAGCCGAAACCGTTCTTCCCAGGCCCGAAACAATTCCCACGGAAACCGTATTGCTAAATTCACCCAAAGCGTTGCCAATGGCAATCGCCCCTTGGCCAATTTGGATACCCGAAGAATCGCCAATTTTTATCGAAGGAAATTTGATATCTTTTTGCGCCGTAGTATCTAAAGCTGGCTTTTGATCTTTTCCAGAACCCTTTAAAGCATTTTCTATTTTAATGATGGCCAAATCCTGCACAGGATCTAATGCCAGCACCTTGGCTGAATATTTTTTTCCATCATTGGTAAAAACTGTATAATCCGCCGTTTTATCTAACACCACATGTTTATTGGTCAACACCAAGCCATTTTCTGAAACAATAAAACCCGACCCCGCCCCAATTTCTTGGTATTGAGTGCCTTTTTGGACTTGCTGTGGAACTTGGAAGGTAAAAGGACTGCCAAGGCCCGTGTTTGGCAGATCACCAAAGGGATTGACGAATTGTTGTTCGTAGACCGGTACATTTTTTGAAATCACAATACTGACTACTGAAGGTGAAGCCGAGGCCACCGAATCAATAATGGCTTGCTCATAAGAAATTTCTGAAACATATTTTGTTTCTTTTGAAATGTTAAGCACCGTTGGCTCTTCTTTTGTTGCTGAAAAATGAGACTCTACGTTTTGAATCAAGCCATTAACTTGGTCATGCAACAAACCCACAGAAAACATTTCAAGATAAACCAATAAAACTAAAGCAAACGTCAGGGCAGATAGAAATACCTTCATTGGCCGGCTACGCAGGGCGGCTTTTATTTTATTTTTTGGTTCGTTTAAATTAATAGGAAGTAAATCGTACATAGACTTATGAATTTGAAATTTACAATTTGAAATTTGAAATCAATTCCTGCCTGCCGGCAGGCAGGTGAAAAAGTGGTGAATTTGAAATAAATAATTGAAACACGACGTCAGGTTTTCAAATTTAGTAATTTAAAATTAGCTATTGATTTCAAATTGTAAATTTCAAATTTCAAATTAATTTTTTTCGTCTTTATAGTGATCAAACTTATAATGAAATATATCAGATTTTACCGGCCCGATAAAGATGGTGTGCAATTCGCACAAAAAGTACTTTACGCCAATATTTAACCAGCCATCTTTTTTAAATCTCCGATCTGAAACTAAAATGCGCACTGATTTTAATAATCCGAATTTGGCTATCTTTGCCGCCCTCCTGCCCAAATCATGGTCTTCAGCCAACGTTACTGTTTCATCATAGCCATTGAGTTTTTCGAAAAGGCCGCGCTTAATTAAGATTCCCACCGCCGAATGGGGTAATATCTTTTCTGTCGCTAAAATAATTTTATTATAAAATAGATCCAGCAAAAAAGCGGATTTTTTGTTTGGGGGCTCGGGGCTTAGGCAAAAACTGGCAATGTCTAATTTTTTGGCATTAAATTCTTCAAGCGCTGATTCCAAGAAATGGTCGGTCAATACCGTATCGGCATCCAAGAAAAAGAATAAGTCTCCTTTGGCAATTTTGGCGCCGTTATTGCGCCCGCGGGCGGGCAAGCCGCCCTTGGTAATAGCACATCCAAAGCGTTTGGCGATTTCTAGGGTTTTATCTTTTGAACCGGCATCAGAAACAATAATTTCATAGTCCAAAAAAGACTGCTTTTTGATGGAATCCAACAACAACGGCAGGTAATCTTCTTCGTTTAATGTAGGAATAATAATGCTTAACATATATTACGATAATTTTAAATTTCTAATTTTAAAATATCAAATTTCAATACCCCTATCAAGGGTATAAAACTAATATCGCTAAACCAAAAACAATAACAACAATAGCAATGGTTTTTTGGATAATGATTTTTTGAGATATATCTTCTTGTAATATTTTAGGGTAAAACGTGGAAAAAAACAAAGTAATAATAAATAAAAACACATACTGAATCCCCCGCAAAGAATTAATAATGGCCAAGTAAGAAATAGGCACCAGCGATATGGCCAGGCTTTGCAAAATATTGGCGATTCCACCGGCAGATTGGGTGAATAAAAAAATAATGCCGGTTTTTTTATCCAAAGCCATTTTTTTGGAAAAAATTTGAGATCTTAACCCTTTGTCAAAAAGAAAAACGAGCGTAAAAAAGAAAGTTCCCAGGCCAATCAATACAACTCCGGGTAAAAATGGCAGACGCAAAAATACCATTTTTGAAAAAATATAGACTAAAGAAAACATTAATGCCGAAACCATGGTTAGTAGCAAATAATTAATGGTTATAGCAAGTTTTTTTTCTACCGAAATAATTATGCTTCCAAAAAGCAGCAGCATAAAAGCCAAAAAATTTAAAACGCTAATAACTTGAAAGCCCCAGAATATCCAAGTTAAAACCAAGATGAGAATCGGCTGGACAGCGCCTATGGTAGGCATAACGCGGGAAACTTCAAATTTCTCCAAGGCAATAAACATGGTGTAAAGGCCGAGCAACGTTGTTAAGGCGGTTAGCACAGATAATAATATTTCGGCAGCGGTAAAATGGAGTTTTGTAAATGGAATTAAAAAAATAACCAGTGCATTAAGTATGCCGATATAAAAAGTGTAGAGCTTGGGGTTTGCAGAGGTTTTGGGATGGCCCGGCTTGATAACAGCTTCTAAATGGGAACCACTCAAAACCAGCTTGTCTCCAAAAAAAGCCAAGCTGAAAAACAAATACGATACTATGATAATTAAAATGCCTGCTATCATTTTTAAGTTTCGATGTTATCCAGACGTGAATCTTGAAAATCTTTCAGAGGATTTGCGCCAAATTCCAAAGCGAAAAATTGATAGAATTCTGAGGCTTATGCAACGCGTCCGGAGACGGGGCGCTTCGCGCCTCGCGTCTTAACCGAAGAATTCTAGTGCATTCGCAACTGGAATTTGGCGCAAAGACCTGAAACTTGCCGTTACTTCGGGATTTTCAAGATTTACGTCTTAAGCCAAGAGGTAACTATTTTTGCCGTAGCTGATGGATCTTCCAGGGGCACTAAATGGCCTGAAGATTTCATGATTTTTAGCGACGCCCCGCGCAATTGGGCAGTTAATGTTTTTACTGATTTTAACGTTGCGATTTCGTCTTTTTCAGCTGCGATAATCAGGCATTCTGCTTTAATGATATCTTCTGATGTCAGCAGCTTAGATGTGTAAAATTCATTAAAAAGTTCCATGGTTACTTTATGGTTTAACTGATTTAATTCTTTAATGTCCCTTTGCATAATCTTATTGCGCAGCGCCATATCAGATGATTTAAAAAGAATGTTATTGCCAACTTTTTTTACCAGCTTGCTTGATGTCCATAGTTTCTGGAAATAATTTGGCAGCATATTAGCAACCATATAATAAGAAGCAGCGAGCCTGGCGATAAATCCATCAACTTCTAATACGGGTGTAATCAAAATTAATTTTTCCACTTTTTCTGGATAAGCAGCACTAAAAGCCAAAGCAAGCCGAGAACCAAATGAATGGCCAATAATAATAAATCGTCCAACTGATACGTTTTCTAAAAAAGCGCCCAGCCACCCCCGGTAGGTTTCCAAATTATGATTTCCTATTAAATCTTGAGACTGGCCGCAGGCAGGCAAGTCGGGAATAATAATGCGATATTTATCTCCCAGGCGCAGCGCCATATCAATTAATCCCATATGGTTACCGGGAAATCCGTGCAAAAGGACTATTGTTTCTTTTTTTTCATCGCTATTTTGCCAATAAAAAAATTTCCTGCCACCAATAATGACCACATTTTTTTTGAATTTCATATCTGTATATATTTTGTCATTGTATCATAAAAAATACAAAGAAAAAGCCTCGCGTATTACTACACGAGACTTGGTTTGGTCGGTTTTTTGACCTTTACTACTTTTCGATCCGCTTAAGTGGATCGAAATTTCCCGCACGAATATCAGCGATGAAAGAGATGATGTAAATCGCCCCTCCCACTAAGGCGACGTGAAGAGGAACTCCGTTGAGTTCACCCCAGCAGGCGTGCCAAATGGCCAGAATACTCATGGCCACCCCAAAGCCGTGGTAAGGCAAGTGGAGCAGGCCATTCCAGCTCACTTTACCAGCCTGAGGAAAACCCTGATCGGGCTTGTGGTTAGGCCCTAGGCAAATTAACAGGAAGCCGAGGGCGTCCACAATGGCAATCCCGAAAAGGATCAGCCACTCTGCCAGAGGCAGGCCCTGAACCGCCACATGAATGAACCCCGTAATGATCAGGGGAACAGCGATCACATCTCCCCACAACATGGTGTGAAAATCCTCCATGTAAATGAACGCCTGGTGCGTCCCGGGGATGAGTGACCGGCGCGGGGGCAGACTCCGGTCCATCTGTTGGCCCAGATACATAATCATCATGCAAACGGGATTGGCGACCACGGCGACCAGTACGAAAATCGTCCAGGAAAACTCCACGGCAGACCTCCCTAGAAAGGCAGTTTAAACAGTTCTTTAGCATCAACAAGACACTGAAGAACTGTTTATTTGACAAAGGTCACTATGCTTTAATCATATCACATATAGCCATATAATGTCAATATCAGTAAAAAACGAGCTTTTTGAGCTCGTTTTTTACTGGTGCTTAAATTTTTAGAATAATTTCTTAGCTTCGTTCCAGATCTCGGGCTTCTTTTGTGTTTCCCTGAGCCAATACCACCATTCGGCTCCCCAAAAATAAAATGTGTCCAAACCGGTTTTTTTAGCATACTCAATATTTTCTTTAAAGAGTGCTAAATTCATGCTTTTTTCCTGTTCTGCCATTGGGACATTGGAAAATGGCGGCGGAGCCCAAGGCTCTGCTTGCAATTCAACGCATAGCACTTTTTTATTAAATAAGTATTTTATAAGTTGGGCTTTACGATAATAAACCACTGGCAAAATGGGATACATTCCAAACTGTTTAATAACATCAATCCAGACTTTCCGATACATCGTAGTCCCTACAACATCCCCAATTTTGGCAGCGCTAAACCAAAGCGACTGTTCGCCCGAATCAGATACTATGACCGGTCTGGCTGGATCAAGCGACTGTATTAAAGCCACCTCTTTCTTTAAAAAATTCTTGTCATACCACGGACATTTACCAAATCTAAACAGCGGCTCGTTTTCGGCTTGCCAAGCAATAACGGATTTTGAACCTTTATATCTTTTTACTGAAAGTGTAATATATTCCAAAATACTTTCTTGCTGCTCCGTCTTTGAAAGACTGCCGGCCCAGCCTGGCACATGGCACTCCGGCCAGCGACCGGTTTTCATCCCAACTACATAGATTAATGAAACGTTATGGTTTTCGGCTTGCTTTATCTGCCAATCAATGTCATCAAAATTGTAGATATGTTTTTCTTTGCCCGCCATAGCATCGCGCGAAGGCGGGTTGCTTTCAATAAAATCCCAGTTAGTAAGTATTTTTATATTCTTGGCTCCCAAATCTTCCATTAAGGCTAGGTAATTTTGTTTCCAATCAAGGCCTAAATCTTGCGATTGCATCTGGGAAAAATTGACTCCCCAGGTTATTTTTTCTGGCGTGGGGGCGGGCCTAGTAAAAAAATATACCAAAACAAGCAATACTAATCCGATAACAATAAAGACCATAATTTTATGTGTATTAGACATTATATAATAATTATCAATGACGAAAACATTGTCATTGGGAATTGGGAATTGAAAATTCAGAATTTTATCGAAAAAATTATCCTTTGATAATTTTTTCGATATTGTAGGTTCCTAATTTTTCTATTTCAACAAACCCCTGCATCGCAGCTTCGGCTAAATCTCCGCCGCCCAGCATATCAAAAATCCATTCGCTAGTGTATTTTGGATTTTCTTGCAAAAGGCCGGCGCCAATATGCGTGAGCCACCTTCGGTTAAAGTCTTCTTGCGATCCAATCGACGGTTCAATGATAATAGGAATCCCAAGGGCCGCATAAAAAGATAGTTCCGAAGGCTTGGTCATTAAAATATCGGTCGTCCGCAAGGCGTGGTTAAACTGGCTAAAATATTCTTGCATATTGTTATTGGATAAAATCTTCAGCCAACCGTCAAACGGCACCTCTTTTATATTATCAGTAAAGTAACTGGCCAGTTCTTCTCGAATGCCTATAGCAATGATAAACCGTAATTCTTTGGCCTTGATTTTTGGCATAAGGCTTTGCACAATATTTAAGGCTATTTCTTTTTGTGCGCCCGCACCGCCAATAGAAAACATGATAGTCAAAGGATGATTGGGCAGTGTTGGAAGCTGGCCTAAATAACTTTTAATCAAAGGGGCATATATTTTCCGATATTTACCGCTAGGATCAAGATTTAAAAGCCGATAAGCGACATCTTTTTTAAGTGTTTCTAAATTCGGGCCGCCAAGATTTTCTTTTGGCAGAGGGTAGCCGGTTAATATAATGCTTTCTGGCTTGATTCCGTACAATTTTAAGCGGTCGCGGGCCCAGGTATTGGGAACCAAATACTTAATAGTGTTTTTTTTGGGCTCCAATGAAACCCAGGCTCGGGCAATATCGGCATCACAGATAATGCAATACACATCGTTGGGGTAATGAAGCTGTTCGGCCATAAATGCCGGCGTAAAAAACGTGGTAATGAGCGGCAGGGGATTTTTCTTTAATTTTTCTATTAAATCCTTCCCCCA
>JAHFKU010000016.1 GCA_023245195.1 Candidatus Staskawiczbacteria bacterium | reverse complement strand
ATGGGAAGTGCGGGCTAAAGATGAAAATGTTGGAAAATAATTTTTCACAACTATGTCGGCGTGATAGTGCCGTTTGAGAAATTTCAGATATTTCTTTTGCGCCCTGTGGATAACTTTTTTCCAAGATCGCTATATAATGAATATAGTCAACTCTGCTTTGCAGGGTAAAGGTCGAAGAAAAAATATTATTTATCTTATAGTATTGATTATGTTTTTTACTTCAACAAATTTTCTTAAGTTCGGAGGATTGGTATTGGTCGTAGTTGGTTTATTGGGATTTGTCGGTATTATCGGCCCAACTTCTAGCCAAAGCTTATTTGGTGCATTCTGGTGGTTTGATAACTATGAAAATGTCGTCCATTTGTTATTGGGTATTGTCGGATTGGTGGTTGCTTTTGCCCTACCAATGTCGTTGCACAAGCCCGTAACATTATTAGTCGGTGTCCTCGCTTTATTTTTCGCCCTTTATAATTTATTTTCCGTAAATTTCTTGGGTGCAAACTTAGAGAGTCCAGCCGATTTAGTATTGCATACCGTAGTAGCGGCCTGGGCTTTGTATTCTTCGCTAGGCAATAAATCTAGCATGTAGTCAGGATTTAAAATCTTGCAAAAAGCATCGCCAAAAACGGTGTTTTTTGTTATTGCAGAAAATCAAAATGTGTTGTAGTATTCTTAATAACAGCTCTTTATTATTTGCATAGCTACCTGCGACATCATAGTTTAGAATATTTTTCCGAATTATGATGTCGCTGGTACTGTATCGTTTCACAACTGGAGGCAGTGATGAAAGCTAAAAAACATAAAGATATCTTTACGACAGGCGAGGCAGCAAAATTTTGCAGAGTTTCACAGCAAACGATTATTAGGAATTTTGATGAAGGGCGCTTAAAGGGCTTTAAAGTCCCTGGATCAAAATTTAGGAGAATTCCTAAAGAATCCCTCATTAAGTTTATGATGGAAAATAACATCCCTCTGCTCAATGGCTTCCAAGAAGAGTTCACAGACTATCAGATTTAAAACGACCAATTCCTGAGTGCTTGCGGTACTCGGGATTTTTTTTATGCCAAATAAAAAACGCCCCAATTTATATCGGAAACGCTTTTATTATCTCTTGTGTGAAAACTGCGAGCGTAAGCTCGCGGATGAAACACAAGCCCGGAGCGTAGCGGAGGTGATAACATAAATCCAAAATTTTGTTGCACATTCTATCGCAACAAAATTTTGTAAGGTAAGTCCGCGCCAAAGGCGCGGTAAGTACCACGGGCTTTCAGCCCGTGGATTTTTATACATCCAGGCGTTGACACTGTATTACAATTGTAGTAAATTACAACTAGTTCTTGCTTCAACATCCACTTACGCGAGGGATGAATCATGAGCGCTCGATATGTGATCAATTTCATCAGGGAGTCGGACCTTATCAAGAAGGCGGCCGCTTCGCAAAACTTGACTCTTTGCGAGGAGCCAAGGAAAGACACTTCTTGCCCTGTCTTTCAGTCAGAAGTGGTGGCAGGATTGGCAGTGGACAAGGATTTTCTGATTGCTGCTAGGAAATATGGATCCACCTTCGAGCCGGGCACAAAGCCTCCACACAACGAGATGGTGTATCTATCTGGAAATTCCAATCAGAAAGGCGCCGAAGTGTTTGAGTCTGATTGCTGGGCTTGGAAACGAACAGAAACTGCCCCGCAACTTACGCTGTATTTTCATCTCTGGGTTGTGGAAGGCCGCAGGGGCGTTTGTTGCGAACCGCACATCTGGGGTAATTGTAGTGGTGGTGCTTGCCACCGGCCCACCGTGGCCAAGCTTACCAAATGCATCGCAGAGTATCTCCCTGATGCCCACCCCTTGATTAAGGGGTTGGATGACAAAGAATTGGTGGCCACAATCCACTGGAGCACTATCGGTTTGGGCGGCGTGAAATCGGTTGGTAATCTTTTTGATGATCTCTACAGGGAAAATAAGACGGTTATTGAACTGGCCAACTCCAGCCTCTCTCCGTTTGACCCTAGTCCAAAGCATAAGTATATGACTCTTGAGAATAAGGATAGACTCTTTGTTTTGGAGGCCGAGCAGACCAAACTTTTCAAAAAATGGCGAGAGCAATTGCAGGGATTTAAGGATAGCCTGGTTTGAGCAATTCTTGCAATAAAGCTCGGCGCACTAGTTTTCCGGGCCCGATGCGTTATTGCATCGGGCCATTTTTTATAGTATATATTTATCAATGTCACTATCTATCGGAATCGTGGGTTTGCCTAATGTGGGTAAGTCCACGTTATTTAAAACACTTACCAAAAAGCAGGTACTGATTGCCAACTACCCGTTTGCTACGATCGACCCCAATGTCGGGGTGGTTTTGGTTCCCGACCAACGAGTTGATACATTGGCTGAACTATCAAAATCTGCTAAAAAAATCTATGCCACGGTGGATTTTGTAGACATTGCTGGCTTAGTAAAAGGCGCCAGCGAAGGTGAAGGATTGGGTAATAAATTTTTGGCTAATATTCGGGAAACCGATGCCATTGTGTATGTGCTGCGTGCTGTCAAAAATGCCGATATCATCAATACCCAAACCGAAATTAATCCGTTAAAGGACAAAGAAATTTTAGATGTAGAATTAATCTTAAAAGATTTGGAAACGGTAAATAAGCGAATTGATGGCTTGGCCGGAGATGTGCGTGCGGGTAAAAAAGAATCAGTTAAGGAAGATGTTGTTTTAAGGAAAGCCAAAGATTATTTAAGCCAGCAAAAAGTGCTGATTGACCAAGCGTGGACTGAAGATGAAATAGAGATTTTAAAAAACTTTCAATTATTAACATTTAAACCACGTTTATATTTACTAAATGGAAAACCGGATGATGTTTCATCGGAAATTTTGGCACAATTAAAAAACTACGTTATTTTAGATATAGCTAGTGAATACGAATCAGAAGGATTGAATAAAGAAGAGCGAGTGGGGCTTGGGTTTGCAGAATTATCTGGCACCGATATTTTAATTAAAAAAAGTTATGAATTATTGGGTTTGCAAACGTTTCTAACCACCGGAGAAGATGAAACTCGCGCCTGGACGATTCATAAGGGTGATAAAGCTCCGCAAGCCGCCGGTGTGATTCATTCAGATTTTGAGCAAAAGTTTGTGAAAGCCGAAGTCATTTTTTGGGAAGATTTATTGCGCGCTGGCAGTTACGCTAAGGCCCGCCAAACGGGATTGATTCGGACGGAAGGGAAGGAGTATGTGGTGTACGATGGCGATGTTATTGAGTTTAAACATGGCTAAGGCGAAATTATTCTAATTATCTAATTAACCTAATTATTCTAAATAATTTTCAAATAAAAAAGAGTAGGTTGTTACCTAATCTTCAGAATCAGTGGCCACCATCAGAATATGCTCTTCTTAAAACTCCATCTAGAAAGAATTCTTCGGCTTTCTGAATTTCATCGGTTTGAATTAAGCGTAGTTCAATCTCTCTGGAACCCTCGCTGAAACGAAGTTTTTTATCCGGAAGAATTTTACATTTTAATTTTTCAGCTGCTTTCTCCAGCGACTCCGCTTCAATGTAACGATGAAGGAAACGTAAACCCGACCAAAATTCATCACGGAAAATTAGAAAACGCATAATGGGCTCCTTAATAGAAAGAACAAATGCTGTTATAAATATATATTTTTATGATAGAATTGTCAAATGGAATTCCAAATAAAAAACCAGTCAACTGGGTGTGACTGGTAGATACGCTTGGTTTATACATAACTCATTAGCGCGGCTAACGATAGGTGAGGATAGTTTTTGGTCAACCTGAAGAAGGCGGGGTCGTCTCTATCAGCAACTGATCCCTTTAATACATATAGTGCGTTATCATGTTCAGGTTCAAGAAATCCAAGGCCGCTTTCTCCAGGAAATGATTTTTTGGCTAACACGAAATATCGTTCACCTGTTTCCTTAATTATCACCCCCACCACAGGGATTTTTTCCCCCGAAAGAATGTGGATTGCATAAGGCAGGGGGTCAAGGTAGTTGGTAAACATACCATTCATCCCACCCTCAACTTTGCCTGGCCGATATTGTGAGAAGCCGAAAATCGGAGTAATTTGGTTACCAGGCCTGCAAATTGCCAAATCTTCTTTTAGGCTTGGTAAGCCTTTAGCGACTTGGATTGGAAAGAGCTCTTGCGTCAGGGGTTGTAAGATTTTATAGAAATAAATTCCTTGACTTCCATTAGAAAAGAGATGAGCGGCAGTAATGATGTTTCTGTGTTCTCCGTTTGGCCCCAAGACAAGGGTTCCGCATCCATGGAAGCATTCATAGAAAAAAATGTGTACTGGTATCACACCCCTTCTTACTGGTTCTGGCAATACCTGAGCAAGGTGGTACAAATCCACTTGCATTGCAGTTCTCCTTGAAGTTTTCGAGCAAACCGCTTGCTCGTGTGCTGTGAATATGATATTATGCAAATGAAAATTTGTCAAACGGAATTCCAAATAAAAAACCCTTTGTAAACTTGCAAAGGGTAGAAAGCCGTATTTTTATTGTTCTTCTTTATTTTCCTTCACTACGTAAAGCAAAATTCGAATATTTCTTATTGTTACAAAATAGAAATAACAAATAATAAATAAGGCAATTGCGGGCAATGCCAGCGTTATGTTTTCTTCTTGATACAGGAAAATAGAAAAACCTACAACAATGAGAATCGTGGATAAAAGAGTTGTAAAAAATGCAAACCATATTTTCCACTGCGGGGTTTTCATAAGTAGACTCCATGGTTATGGAAGAGCTATATTACTAGTATCACGTAAATGAAGATCGATCAAGTAGTATGCAATGTATTGTTTGGCAGAAATTATTTTTAAGTAAAAAAATCTCATAACTTTTGATTATGAGAATGACTAGATTATTGATTCTGCAAAAGTAAACTTTCAAAAATCTTACCATCCGGGTTGATTATTTGTGGTGAAATTATTTCAACAACAGACAATATATCCTTGTTGGTAATTAAATCTTCCGTGATGTATCTTACCGGGAAACTTCGGATTAAGATTTCTACCAAAATTTCGAATGATAAGTTTTTGTCTTTTCTTACCGCGCCTCCTAGTTCATGGGCAAATTTGAAACTGTAGGTTTTATAAAATGAAAGAGATTTCCCAATCATACGAAATGGATTAACTTCTACCAAGGCCTGATAGACAATTTCTCTGATCGTGGCTTTTACCGTTGTTTGGGTCGCTCCTTGGTTAACGGTCATGGAGTTATCCATGTGGCGCCTCTCCTTTGTGTTTGAGGGGTTGTTCGTGTGCTGTGTATATATTATTATATTAATAATAATTTGTCAATTTATGCAATTTGAAATAAAAAACTTACAAAAAAGCATTAATGATATTATGCGACAAATTGGCTATATGCCAGCTTACTTTCAAAAAGAAGGTGAATTTAGCATAATAAGAAAAATAACCAGAAATGACTATCCGCGGTTTCATCTGTATATAAAAGAATCTAAAAGCTACGTTTTCAATTTACATTTGGATCAAAAAAAGCCCTCATACGAGGGCGCCAAGGGGCATAGCGGGGATTATGATGGAGATGTGGTGGAAGGGGAAGCGGAGAGAATTAAACAGCTGCTGTTGTAATGAAATGCAAATCTATCCCGATAAATTTTGTTATTAAATTTATACGAGGATTCTCGTATAAAAAGTTACGATGTAACTTTTTATCGGAACAAATCTTATGCTAATCTACAAAAATGCGAATAACGTAAAGTGAGAAATCCCGCGAAAATAACATTTTCGCGGGATTTACAGGCACAGTTCATGCCTTCTGTTTTTCAAGGCGTGACATTGCCTTCCAAGTAATGGTTCGTACCAGACTGCGCCGTAGGTTTTGAATGAACCCTTCTCCCATGTCCATCCAGACCTGAACAAGTCCTTCGTCTTCTTGCACATCGACCACAGCTCCTATTTTCTGGAATTCGGTTTGCTCCTTTGAATCCATGCTTGCAAGCAGAAATGTGATCTGCCAGCCGGTTTGCGGGATGTCGCTGGGCCAATTGCGACAAATGAAGAAAGGTTTTTTGACCTCGTCTTCATGGGAACGAACGTAAAACTCGATTCGCATGCTTCCTCCTTTCTTGTTAAAGAGTGGGTGATAGGGCGAATTGTGTATGGGCTAATTTACACATACCATAATTATGTCAACAATAACAGTGCTTTATGAAGACAATCACGTAATAGCGGTTTTTAAGCCGGCTGGTGTTTTAAGTCAGGGCGACCTGCCTGCCGGCAGGCAGGTAAAACAAGACACCATGCTCGAAAGAGTTAAACAGTACTTAAAAGAGAAATATAAAAAGCCAGGAAATGTGTTTTTGGGTTTAATACACCGGCTTGATCGGCCGGTTTCGGGGATCATGATATTTGCCAAAACCAGTAAAGGGGCTTCGCGCCTTTCAGAACAATTTAGAAACCACACCATAGAAAAAACTTATCAGGCTATTGTTATTGGCCGGCCGCAAAAAAAGAAAGGAGTTTTAATTAATACCTTGGGAAAAGACGAAAAATTAAAAAAGGCCAAGCAATATGATGATGGGCAAGAAGTGAGGCTTTTTTACGAAGTCATAGCTTCTGGCAGCCAGTATTCTTTGCTAAAAATAAATATAGAAGGCGGTAAATTCCACCAAATTCGGGCACAACTATCTTTGGCAGGTTTTCCAATTTTAGGGGATGTAAAATACCTGCCTGCCGGCAGGCAGGTGGCGCACGATTGGAACAATAAAAAGGCTATTGCCTTGTGTGCCACTAATATATCATTTAAAGCCGCTACGGAAGAAAAAATGGTAAATGTGGCCATTGATGTGCCAAAAGAGTGGAATGCTTACCTTTGACATTTGACAATTAACAATTGACCAAAAAGCGACGTTGTAAGTCAATGGTCAAATGTTAAAGGTCAATGGTAATAATATAGTTATCCACAGTGCCATACTTGTTTGTAGTTTTAATAAAAGGGATAATGACTTAATAACTTGAATCTTGAATTTTGTATCTTGAATCTTGAATAGAATTTAGAATTTCGTATTCAAGCTTCCAGCTTCCAGATTCTAGCTTCTAAAAAAATGCTTTACAGCGATTGGTCATTATCAATCATTCAGCCTTTTTTGCAGAACATGGTGGGTTTTGTGGCTAATTTAATATTGGCCATTATCGTTTTTATTATCGGGTATTTGGTGTCAGCTGGCATCGGAAGGGTCATTGCGGAAATTTTAAAGTCTATAAAGTTTAACAGGCTTTTTGAAAAAGAGGGTTGGAGCAAAGCCTTGCATAAGGCTAATATCGAAGTAAATCCTTCAGAATTTATTGGAGCCATTTTTAAGTGGGTTTTTGTCATATTATCATTGTTGCTTTCTGTAGATATTCTAAAGCTTGATGGGTTTAGTGTTGTTTTAGTAAAAGTGTTAAATTATCTGCCAAATGTCATTATTGCTTCATTGATTTTTGTGGTAGTAGTTATTATTTCTGATATTGTAGAAAAATTAATACGGGTTTCGGTGGAAAAAATGAAACTTAGCCACGGATACTTGGTGTCTTCTATTGTTAAGTGGACCATGTGGATATTTACCGTGTTTTTGATTTTAGACCAGCTTTTGCCAAATAGCGTTTTGATAAAAACCCTTTATATTGCAATCGTTTGGGGGATTGTTGGAACGATATCAGTGGGAGTTGCTTTAGCCATTGGTCTTGGAGGGAAAGATACGGCTGCCGAGATTATCCAGGATATGAAACGGAAGATGGAGCAGCCTAAATAGCTCTGAATAGATGTGGCGTTAATTTTATTGCAGTTTCAAGCGGCGGCCTGCGGGCCGCCGCTTGCCGTATTGTCAAAACCAAAGTTATGTGATAAGCTGGAGAAAAGTTTTGAATCTGGAATCTGGTATCTTGAAGCTGGAATACCTGCCTGCCGGTAGGCAGGGAATACAGAATACTGAATGTAAAAAATTTCGTATTCTAAATTCATCATTCCATTCAAGCTACTAGCTTCTAAATTCAAGATTCACGTAAAAGATGGCAGTTCCACGACATAGACATACCAAATCAAGCGTACATCAGCGCCGGATGCATATTTTCATCAAGCCGGCGGCTTTGACAACCTGCCAAAAATGCAAAGCGCCGGTCAGACCTCATACGATTTGCAAACATTGCGGATACTACAAGGGGCAGGAAGCCATTAATGTATTGGGAAAACTTACCAAAAAAGAACGGAAAATGAAAGAAAAGGAAATGAAGCAAGCAGAAAAAGAACATAAGCACGAAGCACCAGCAACCATGGAAGAAATGTCAAAGAAATAAATAACAATTGACAATTAACAATTGACAATTGACAATGTTGGTCAAATGTCAAATGTCAAAGGTCAAATGTTAGTCAATGGCTTCAAGGCACTTATCACGGTCAATCGCAATGCAAAGCTTATACGAGTGGGATTTTTATGGTAAAAAAGAAGGGTCGCTTGATGCGGTTTTAGAAAGAAATATTAATGATTTCGGTCCGGGATTGGAAGATGTACATTTTGTAAAAGAATTAGCTCATGGGGTGCTGGAACATTTAACCGATATTGATAATATTATTGAAAAAGCAGCTCCCGAGTGGCCGATTGCCCAAATACCCATTATTGATAGAAATGTCTTAAGGATAGGCTTATATGAGCTTTTGTACAGTAATAAAGACGAAGTTCCGCCGAAAGTAGCTATTAATGAAGCGATAGAATTAGCTAAAAACTTTTCTGGGCAGATTTCAGGCAAGTTTGTAAATGGAGTTTTGGGAACGGTGTATAAACAGTTAGAAGGTAAATAACGCGATACTAATATACTAATTCCATACCAATTATACTAATACGTTTTTATTCGTATCATTGGTATGTACATTCGTATCATTGGTATCACAATTGAATGAAAAGTTTTGATTTATTCGAGAAAAAACTAGGATTAGATTTTAAAAATAAAGATTTGCTGACCCAAGCTTTTGTTCATCGGTCTTATTTAAACGAAAATCCGGAATTTGGATTAGAGCAAAATGAAAGGCTTGAATTTTTGGGAGATGCCGTATTGGAATTAATTGTTACCGAAGAACTGTATAAAAAATATCCAGAAAAAGCAGAAGGGGAGTTAACTAATTGGCGTGCCGCGTTGGTAAATGCCAAGATGTTAACTAAGGTTGCCGAAGAATTGGGATTTAATGATTTCTTGCTATTGTCCCGTGGAGAAATGAAGGAATTGGGCAAAGCTCGGCAGTACATCTTAGCCAACACCTTTGAAGCATTGATCGGGGCGCTTTATTTAGATTGCGGATACGAAGCTTCTGACACGTTTATTAAAAAATACTTGATGGTGCATTTGCCGGAAATTATCAAGACCGGGTCATATAAAGATGCAAAATCCCACTTTCAAGAAATGGCCCAGGATAAAAATAGCGTAACCCCGTTGTATAAAATTCTAAAAGAATGGGGGCCTGATCATAAAAAAAAGTTTACGGTGGGAGTCTATTTGCATGATGCCCTTATAGCAGAAGGCGAAGGATATTCAAAGCAAGAAGCGGAAGAAGAAGCCGCCAAGCAGGCGTTAGTAGTAAAAAAATGGCAGTAGTAATTAGGCTACAAAATACGAATATTTACGAATATACGAATTAGAACGACGTTTTGCATTCGTATATTCGTATGAAATTCGTATTTCGTAGCGAAATCAAAAACAATGTTAACCATACGTTTAACCCGCAAGGGCAAGAAAAATCAGCCGTTTTTTAGGATCGTGGTGATTGATAAACGAAGATCTGCCAAAGGAGGCCGGGCGGTTGAAGAATTGGGATATGTCAATCCCTTAACTAAAAAACATGCTATCCAAAAAGATCGCGTTTTGTATTGGCTGGGAGTTGGAGCTAAGCCTTCGCCAAGAATCCATAATCTATTAGTTTCAGAAAAAATTGTTGATGCCAAGAAAATTGCGATATTTAGCAAGACTAAAAAAGCGGTCGCCGCTGCGGCGGCTCCCGCCGCGCCCGTAGCTTCGGTGGCACAATCGCCGGCTCCGGAAACAGGTAAAACAGAAGAAGTAAAAACCGAAGCTCAAAAAGAAGAAGCTGTTCCGGTTGAACATGCCAGTCCAACGCCAGAAAAAACCGCTTAAATATAATAGCAACGAAAAAGCACTGCGATACGCAGTGTTTTTTCGTTATTACCGTGTAAAATGTTAAGCTGATTCCCTTGGAATAATGATTTCCTGCGCGTCGTCGGCGACTATTTTTATTTCGCCATTTCGGTCATCCACTCGGCCGGCAATGAAAACAATTTTATTTTCTTGCAACACTTCGGGCTTGGCTTCCAGTAAATTCGGGAAAATCACCACTTCGGTTTTGGCGGTTAAGTCTTCTAGTTTCATAAAGAGCATCGGTTTGCCGGTTTTGGTAATAATTTTTTTAACGCCGGAAATCAGGCCGCCTAAAATGATTTTACGGTTGACCATGGTTTTATCAATGGTTGAAATCGCCACGGTTTTAGTTTCAAATAATTTTTTAAAACTGTTTAAAGGGTGGCTGGAAACATAGAGCCCCAGTAATTCTTTTTCCCAGGTTAATTTTTCTAGCAAATGGGCGGGTTCGGCCATAGATAACGTTATTTCAGTTTTAATAGAAGTCGGAGCCGAAGCAAAAAGCCCGATTTGCCCGTTAGACTTATTTTTTTGGTTTTCCCGGGCAATTTCCAGTAATTTTTCAAGGTTTGCCAAAAGTTGGTTTCTTTCATTGAAGGCGTCAAAAGCGCCGGCTTTTATGAGCGCTTCCATAGATTTTTTGTTTAAATCTTTGGTGGCAACCCGGTTGATAAAGTCTCCAATAGACGTAAACGGCCCGCCTTTTTTTATTTCTTCGGTGGTGGCGTCAATAATACCCACGCCCACATTTTTGATAGCCAGTAAACCAAACCTAATTTTTTGCTGCCCGGGCACCACGGTGAAATTTTTCAAGCTTTCGTTGATGTTGGGCGGCAGCACTTCAATATCCATTTTTTTGCATTCTTCGATTAATAAAGCGATGCGTTCTACATCCGCTTTTTCTGAAGTCAAAACCGAGGCCATGAATTCAACGGGGTAGTGAGCTTTTAAATAAGCAGTTTGATAGGCAATGGTGGCATAGGCCGCCGAATGTGATTTGTTAAAACCATACGCGGCAAACGGCAATATCCACTGCCATAATTCTTTGGCGATTTTTTTATCAAAACCCTTTTTTATGGTGCCATCAATGAATTTAGTTTCTTGGGCGTCTAGCAACTCTTTGATTTTCTTGCCCACAGCTTTTCGCAAAACATCGGCTTCACCCAACGTAAACCCGGCAATTTCTTGGGCCAGTTTCATCAACTGTTCTTGGTAGATCATGATGCCTTGGGTATTTTTTAGCAACGGTTCAAGCTGGGGGACAATGTAAGATATTTTTTGCCGGCCGTGCTTTCTTTCAATGTAGTCTGGGATAAATTGCATCGGACCCGGGCGATACAGCGCCACCATGGCTACAATATCTTCAAATTCGGTCGGTTTTAAATCTTTTAAGTACCGCTTCATGCCGTCTGATTCCAATTGAAACACACTGGTAGTTATGGCATCCTGCAAAAGTTTGTAGGTTTTTTTGTCGTCAAACGGGATTTTTTCTATATCTACTTTTTCACCGCGGACAACATAAATTCTAGCCAGGGTATCTTCAATAATGGTTAAGTTTTTAAGCCCCAGAAAGTCCATTTTCAACAACCCCAAATCTTCAATGCCGTGCATTTCGTATTGGGTGACAATGGCGTCGTCTTGCCCCGGCGGATGTTGCAGTGGCACCGAATCAGTCAGCGGTTTAGCGGAAATCACCACTCCGCAGGCATGGGTTGAAGCATGGCGGGCTACGCCTTCCAGCTTACGTGCCAAATCTATCAGGCGTTTGGCTTGCGGGTCATTTTTATACAAATCTTTCATTTCGGTAACCGCATCCATCGTTTCTTCTAAATCCATGCCAAAAGGTACCAATTTTGCCATGGTGTCGCAAAAACTATAGGTATATTGCAAGGCCCGGCCGACATCACGAATGACGGCTCGGGCGGCCATCGTTCCAAAAGTGATAATCTGGGCAACGTGGTCAGAGCCATATTTTTGGGCAACATAGGCTATAACTTCATCCCGGCGCCGGTCAGTAAAATCCATATCAATATCGGGCATGCTGATTCTTTCAGGGTTTAAAAACCGCTCAAACAGCAAATCGTGTTTTAGCGGATTGACGTTGGTAATATTGGTTACATAACACACTAAACTGCCGCCGGCGCTTCCGCGGCCGGGGCCTACCACAATGCGATTGGCTTTTGCCCAATTGACAAAGTCTTGCACGATTAAAATATATCCGGCAAACCCGGTTTTATTGATGACCGACAATTCAAAGTCCATTCGGTCGGTCATCTCTTTGGTAATATTATCGCCAAATCTTTTCTTCAATCCTTCGCGGCATAGTTTAGTTAAATATTCTTCCGGGCTTGTGCCATCAGGAACTTCAAAGCGGGGGAGCTGGGTTTTGCCTAATTCAAAATTAAAATCACACAAATCCGCAATTTTATGGGTGTTTTCTATGGCTTCGGGGTAATCTTTCCAAATTTCAGCCATTTTTTCCGGAGGAAGCATAGAAAAATCATCAGATTTTAAACTTAATCTTTCGGGGTCATTAATATCGGCGCCGGTGTTAATTAACATTAAAATATCTTGGGCTTCGGCATCTTCGGGTCGCAAGTAATGAATGTCGTTGGTAGCCACCAGCGGAATGCCGGTTTTTTTATGCAACGCAATAATTCTTTTATTTAAGGTGTCTTGTTCAGGCAGATTTTTATGTTCTTGAAGTTCTAAATAAAAACTGTCCTTGCCAAAGAGTTTTTGGTATTTTAAGGCCAAAGCTTCGGCTTCATCTAATTTGTTTGACAATAATAATTTTGGAATTTTTCCGTTAAGGCAAGCCGAGGTTCCGATTAAGCCTTCCGCATGTTTTTCTAATAATTCTTCATCAATTCGGGGTTTATAATAAAAGCCTTCTAGGTGGGCGGTGGTTACCAGTTGCACTAAATTTTTATATCCAGTTTCATTTTTTGCCAGCAAAATCATGTGGTAGCTTTTAGAATCTATATTGGGCCGCTTGTCAAAGCGCGACTCAAAGCTCATATATATTTCGCAGCCAATAATGGGCTTGATGCCGCGCTTTTTTGCTTCTTTATAAAATTCAACAGCACCGTATAACACTCCATGGTCGGTTAAGGCCACTGAATCCATGCCCAATTCTTTGACGTAATCCAAAAGCTCGGGGATTTTAGGAAGCCCATCTAAAAGAGAGTAGTGAGAATGGGTGTGAAGGTGGGTGAATTTGGGTGGCATGTTGTAATCGTTATAGTCGCTATACCGCTTCGCTCGTTGTAATCGACTAGAACGGTTAAAACGTTTGGAACGGCTAGAACATTCATCTCATTTTACTTTTTTACAAAATCTTGTGCAATCCTTGACACACTTAATTTTATACATTATTCTGAATTCAAGTTCTCGAATTGTTTGAGAACAGTGTTGAACAGTTCTTTGGAGAAACTATCATGCTCGAGAATTTGCAATTACATCCTTCGGAAAAGAAGTTGCTAGATGATTGTAAAAAAGTCAATCTTAACGAAAAACAGACTGAAATTATGCGAGATTTATTCGGTTGGAGAGACCGTAATTGTCCCTTTGGTTCAATATATTCATTGATTCTGTCTAACGTTATAGATATAAGGAGTTTTGTTCGAGGAGAAGTAGCGCACGAGCCAGAACAACCAGAGGAAATTGCGGAATTAGCAGATTTGATGACAAGCCTCATGGGTAAAGACTTAGTGTCTCTGGTACGGGAAGATCCAGAGCACGTCCTAAAAGATGCCCTAGGTTTATCTTTCTTTTGCGTAGCATGGATAGTGGTATTGTTTCAGCTTGAACAATATTATGAAGATATGGAACCCATGATTAATTCTATTTGTTACTACCCTCCAGAAGTAGTGGCCCATCAGATTGTGGGGCCAGTTATCACTAGGGTGCTTGCAAATAAATAAAAGACAAGTAAACCGCCCTTAGTAGTTATTATACAAACGGGGCTTTTTTATTATAAAAATAGATAAGGGTTTGGCAAAAAAATTGACAACAAGCCTTTCATAATCTAGTATGGAGTCTCAAGAGCCCTAAATCACGAAACTCTTTCGCGGGATTTTTGCCAAATCTGGCAGATGGAAATCCGCTATAATTTTGAGCCATAGCCGGAGGCTTCTGGCTCAAAATTATAGCGGATTTCCAGCCCAGATTTGGGGAAAAGACCCGAAAAGTAACTTTTACAACGGGAGTTTCGTGATTTAGGGCTTAGGAGTAGTACTTTTATAAATATCGTAAATCTCGTATAGTACTGCCAGAATCAGCAGTTTTGTGCGAGGTTTGCGATAACCCAGGCACCTTCGCTCGGAATCGTTAAATCGACAAAGGGAGAATCTCATGATCTGTCACGAAAATCTTCCGTTGCTCCTTGATAATCCTTTTAATTTATACGAAGGTAATTTGGTTCATTACTATCAGGTTATTCTTTTTCGTGCTCAGAATTTAAAAAAAGGCTACCATAATTTCCGTCATATGTTCCAGGTTGCTTTTAATTGTTACGAAGCATGTGAATTCTATCAAGAAAATGCTAAACAGTTGCTAAGTCCTCTAGAAATGCGCAAGCTTCTTGTTGCAGCGCTCTTTCATGATTTTGATCACTCAGGACTTTTTGGTCACGACGACTTAAACCTAAAACGTGCCGTCCGTGGTTTCGAAAAACACGTGCAAGAATGTGATAAACCCTTTATTGGAGAGATTGGTTCGATTATGTGGGAAACCAAGTTTCCGTATGAAAATGAAGTTGATGATCTGCCTCTGGTTTCTAAAATCATACGAGACGCTGATATGGGTCAAACATTTAGCGAGGCATGGATCCAACAAGTTATCATGGGTTTATCGGAAGAGTGGAACATGGCGCCCATTGATGTTCTTAAATCTCAACCCAAATTTTTGTCAGAACTACGCTTTCACACCTCCTGGGGACAAAAAAAGTTTCCTCAATCTGTTATCGATAGGAAGATTGCTGAGTCTCAGGCGCTCATCGAAATGGCACATAGAAAGTTACCTTGATTTAATTTAATTCATAGCTCTTCGGGAAACCGCCGGGCTTTTTTTTGTCTGAAAATTTGTAAATATTTATCACCTCCACTTTCTAGAAAATAAAAACCCTGTTATATTGATACAGGGTGCTCTTGAATACTAGAACGTGCGCGCCAAAACACGATGTCCTGCGCTCCAACCCAAAGAATCCTCCAGTTTGAATGCTTCAATAGTCCAGCCTACTCGATCAGAAGACCAAAAGAAGTATATTGCCCAAACGTTCCAATCTAAGCCTAAGGCGTAAGTAATATTACCGGCTCCATTACAAACCAGAACACCCTTTTCTCCCAATGCTTGTTTTTGCAATAATTTACATACTCGAGATAAGCTTACCACTGCACGGTTACCTAGAAATTTAATGATATCTTTATCGAAGATACGATCCTTACTAGTGCCTTCTAGCTGATAAACTGTTAAAGCGGCACTATATTTTTTAACTTCAACGATATCAAGAAAAAATTTCTTAAAATTCGATCCAATAGAGCCGACGTGAGCCGCTCTAAGGCCTTTTGCAATGGCAAGAGAAGGTATTGCAGGTGTTCTCTGGGTAGAAACTTCAATAATTTTCATAGCGTTACTCCTTTTCTATGGAAAGTGCTGAAGATAGATTTTTTATATTACACTTTTTAAAATTTTGCAATGACATGCCTGTTTTTTTTATTTGAGAGCGAAAGAGGGAAAACGAATATGCTCTGCATATTTTTAAATGTGCTATAATCTTCTAATGAATTACCCGAATTTTAGTGAAGAAAAAAAATTGTGGAAACAGGGGATTAATATGGTAGTTGGTTTAGACGAGGCTGGCAGAGGTCCTTTAGCTGGGCCAGTAGTCGCTGCCGCAGTATGTATAAAACCCCAAACTCTAATGATCAATGACCAATCAAATTCTAAAAAATCTAAATCCAAAAACATTTCAGGAATTAAATCATTGGGATTTAATTGGGGGTTGGGAATTGGTAATTGGGATTTTGGAATAAGGGATTCTAAACAGCTATCGGAAAAGAAAAGAGAGGAATTATATAAAATACTAACATCACATAACAATATTTCGTGGGGGATTGGTATCGTTTCCGAAAAAGTGATAGATAAGATAAACATTTTACGAGCGACAAAATTGGCTATGCAAAAGGCGATTTTAGACATCTCTTGTAATTCTCACGGCCGTGAGAATTACAAGAGCATAGATTTTTTGCTGATTGACGGCAACTTTACTTTACCAGTTCCCCGAGGTATGACCTCAGGGAACTTCGGGCAGAAATCTATCATTAAGGGCGACCAAAAAGTGTTTTCCATCGCTGCGGCCAGTATTATCGCTAAAGTAACCCGGGATAGAATTATGCAAAACATGCATAAAAAATACCCAGAATATAGGTTTGATTTGCACAAAGGCTATGGCACGGCGTTGCATATTGCAAACTTAAGACAATTCGGGCCGAGTAACATTCACCGGAAAACGTTTTACCCCGTGAGCAATTTTAATTAATAAGGAGTAATCACGAATATACAAATTTACGATAATATACGAATTTTACGAATATACATATATACAAATCTTGCCGCCGTCATTGCGAGGCGCCCGCAGGCGCCGAAGCAATCTAGTATTCGTATATTCGTAAAAATTCGTATTTCGTAGCCAAATTATGAAAACATTTTCAGCCACGTACCGTGATTTCGTGCGATTTGACGTAAAGCCTAACGAAGACGCTTTTTTAATTTCCAAAAAACTTCCGATATTTGCCGTGGCCGATGGCGTGACCCAGTCGCACTACAAAAATGGCCGGTACGCTTTGCCCTACGGCGCAAAATTGGCGGCCAAGATTTTTTGTAAATCAACAGTAAAGTATTTGGAAAAAAGTTATTCTCACATTCTCGAGAATGTGAGAATAAAAAATATCATTAAAGAATCTTTTGATCTTGCCAATCAAAAAATCCGGGAATTAAATGTAAAACATGGTTTGGTTGATAAACGGATGGATTATTTACAGCATGATTGGTTTGATACCGTGGGAGTTACCGCGGTTTTAGTTAAAAATACATTGCATTACGGCTTTGTGGGGGATTGTGGCCTGGCTATTTTCAACAAAAATAATAAAAAAATATTCCAAACAAAAGATATGGTGGCTCCCGCGATTAAAAGATTTGAAAAAATGTATTCTGGTCACGCGAAATTTTCATTCGATAAGCGAACTTTTATTGTGCGACATGATTTCCGTAATAATCCGGATAAAACGGGCTACGGTAGTTTTACCGGCGAAGAACATGTAAGATGTTATTATGCGTTTGGTGCTAAAAAATTGCAAAAAGGTGATATGGTGGTTTTATATTCCGATGGCATGGTCAATCTACTAAAAGACGGGGAATTTATAAAAATATTGCGTCTGCGGGATAAAACTAAACTTACCAATTTTGTTATGCAAAAGGCGAAGGAAAATTCCAAAAAGTACGGGGATGATAGAACATTCGCATTGGCGGTTGTTTGATTTATATAAAAAAGACCCCACTTTGTATTCCTACAAAGTGGGGTTTGTTGTTAGACTTTTCGTGCACGGCGGATGCGGTTGACCGCACCGGCGACTTCACGCATCAGGTTTTCGATGGGAAGGTCGGGCGCGGCATGCCCGAAGGTTTCCACCGTGAAACCGTGGGGTTCGAGCAGCATCCAGAACGCTTCGTCCATGGCCATGCCGTAGGGTGCGCCGGAGGACAGGAGCACGGAGCCGGGCTCGGGATTGCTCTTCAGCCATTCCACGATCGTGTCTTCGGTGTTGGGGCGAACCGGTGGACCACCTTCTTTGAGAGGCGGTTTCATTGGAGCATCGACGAAGAAAGCAGTGTCACGCAAATCTGGTGAAAGTGGATAGAAATTCCACATCCATTCCATCATCTCCAGTTCAGTTTGAGGCGGTTTTTTCTTCC
>JAHFKU010000015.1 GCA_023245195.1 Candidatus Staskawiczbacteria bacterium | reverse complement strand
AATTTGTTTTCCGGCAAAATTTGATTTTGATAAGTCGCGCTTGGGGTAATAGCCCAGAATTTTCTGAAAACTATCAAAGAATAAAAAAATAGACAAGCCGATAATGGGAATCCGTCTTAATCGGGAGATGAATTCATAAGACGACTTGGTAATATGCCAAAATCTTTTATCCTTTTTGATGATGCCATCGTAATTATTAGCATTAATTACTTTGCCTCCAAAAGCCAGGTCTTTTAAAGGATAGGCGGTTCTTTGATGGCCATAGCCCATATCAACCGCCACCACCCAGGCCTTTTTTTTATCGCTAACATTTTGTTCCATAAAACAACATTACATTTTATACACTACTCATTATATAATATAATGAAGTGCAATAAAATACCTTGCAAAATCGTTACTTCTATAGTATTATTGCTATCATGATTGTGACTCAATAAACCAATTACATGCTTAAACTTTTTCTAAAAATATTTAAAACTCCAAAACTTACCATTCCCGTAACAGATGCCAATATACAGCAAGCGGAGATTATTGCAATCGGTAAAAAAATACAGCACGAAATTGGCCGATTGTTTAATGGGTCGCTAGCGATCAGGCAAGTTGACGCCGGCTCTGATAATGCTTGCGAACAAGAATTGGTTGCCCTTTCCAATGCTTTTTATGACATAGAACGCTTTGGAATCCATTTTGTGGCCTCTCCAAAACACGCGGATATGCTTTTGGTAACCGGTCCGATAACAGAAAATATGGCCGAAGCGCTCAGGCGAGCCTATGCGTGCACCCCTGATCCAAAGATAGTCGTGGCCGTTGGCGATGATGCTATTAACGGAGGAATATATAAAGATTCTTATGCCGTATTAAATGGAGTCAAAGCAACGATACCGGTAAATTATAATATCCCCGGAGATCCGCCCAGCCCCAAAACCATTCTTTACCACCTCCTTGGCATCCTTCAAACCTTATGATTACTGCTATTACGCTACAATACATTTTTTTAGGTTTGATTTCGTTATTTTTTGTGGGAGCCATTGGATCCCTGCTTTTTAGGAAAAATGACGCAGTAACCAGCTTATGGAGTAACTCTTTTGCTATACTCGCTTCGCTGGCCGGACTTTTATTTGCGACATTAACATACTTATACGGACATTCTCTATCTTTTTCTTTAGGCGCAATAGCTTTACCGATTTTTTCCCTCTCTTTCCACATCGACAAGCTATCGGCCTTTTTTATTTTCACCATTTCACTCATTTCACTTCTTTGTTCTATTTACGCTATTGGCTACGTAACACATTTTTATAAAAAATATGATCTTGGCGTCCTAGGATTTTTTTATCACGCCTTTATTTTAGGAATGCTGTTAGTGGTAAGCAGCAGCAACGGCTTGTTTTTCTTGATTGCCTGGGAACTCATGTCGCTTGCTTCCTATTTTTTGGTAATCTACGACCGCAATGACCCAAGCAACATAAAGGCGGGATTTTTATATTTGGTCATGACCCATGCGGGCACGGCACTTATTTTAATTGCCTTGCTGCTTTTATACAAATTTACCGGTTCATTTGATTTTGAAACTATAGCATCGTTATCGGGAGCGATTCCCTTATCAATCAAAAACAGTGTCTTTATTCTTGCTGTTATCGGCTTTGGCACCAAATCCGGTATTGTGCCATTTCATATCTGGCTTCCCAGCGCCCATCCAGCTGCTCCATCGCATGTTTCGGCGCTCATGTCGGGGGTGATGATTAAAACTGGTATCTATATGATGATCAGGGTATTTCTTTATATGCTCTGGCCGGTTCCTACATGGTGGGGATTGACTATTCTTGTTTTAGGATCAATCTCTTCTCTATTGGGGGTGCTCTACGCATTAACCGAACATGATATAAAAAGACTCTTGGCCTACCACAGCATTGAAAACATTGGCATTATTTTATTGGGGCTGGGCAGTGCGCTTACGTTTACCTCTCTTGGCCTGCCTTCTTTGGCACTTTTAGGCCTGACGGCTGCACTCTTTCACACCTTAAACCACGCTACGTTTAAATCCCTGCTTTTTTTAAGCGCCGGCTGGGTAGCAAGTCAGACTCATACCAAGAACATGGAAGAATATGGTGGATTGATAAAATACATGCCCTATACCGCGCTATTTTTCCTGATAGCTTCCATGGCCATATCAGCTCTTCCCCCTTTCAATGGATTTTTCAGCGAATGGCTGACATTCCAATCTCTCTTTTTAGGAATAACACTGCTTTCCTTATACACAAAATGGATTTTCGTATTAGCCGCAGGATCTTTGGCGTTTACCGGAGGGTTGGCTCTCGCTTGTTTTGTAAAAGCATTCGGGATTACTTTTTTGGCCCGCCCAAGAAGCGAAGAAATTGCTCATACTAAAGAATCTTCGTTTTTCCCTCGCCTTAGCATGGGCTTACTTGCTCTTTTATGCCTTTTATTTGGGATATTTTCCGGAAGCTTAACCTGGCTTTTGCAAACCACCGGTAAAGACTTTGTTGCATTCAAAAACACAGCCTCGTTCGTTTCTGTTTCATTAAATCAGCAAGTTTTAATAGGGCATAATTTTAGCTTCATTTCTTTGGCTTCCCTTTTTATACTTTTTATGTTTATCATTTTGCTGGTTATTTATATTACCAGATTCGTTATCAATAAAAATCAAAAGATTAGTATGGGAACAACCTGGGATTGCGGAACCGATCTTACCGGGCGTATGGAAATAAGCGCCACAGGATTTTCAAGGTCAGTGATTGTCATATTTAAAGGCATTCTAAGGCCAAGCATCCAGCACAACGTTGAATATCATGATTCTGAAAGCCGATACCTGGCAAAATCGAGGAGCATTACCCTGGGTATCAAAGATATCTATCAGTCTTATTTTTACCAACCACTGCACCGAGCAATTAACACCGTATCCGTGCGAATAAAAAGCATCCAAAGCGGAAATATCAACGCCTATATTTTATATATTTTCATGGCTTTGGTGGTTGCGTTATTTTTCGTGTTGTAATATCTTGCAAAATTATGATTATTACTATTGTTATCTGGATTATTCAATTACTATTCGTGCCGCTGGCATCGCCGCTTTGTATTGGAATTATCAGAAAAATAAAAGCCCGCTTCCAAAATCGCCAAGGGGCCAGTGTTTTCCAGCCATATTTTGATCTATGGAAACTGCTACATAAAGACGAAGTTATCAGCAAAGATGCTTCCTGGATTTTTGAATTCGCGCCCTACATTGTCTTTACCTCAACCCTTGTGGTAGGAATGAGTATCCCGCTCGTAGCCGGATTTATCAATAATAACGCTGGCGATATGCTGGTCATCATTTGCACGCTTTCCATTGGAACGTTTTTCTTGGCCCTGGCCGGAATAGATACCGGCAGCGGTTTTGGGGGATTTGGCGCCAGCCGAGAAATGACTATGGCGGCTCTGGCTGAAGGAGGGTTTATTTTTTCACTGCTGACTATGGCAGTTATTAATAACACCACCAATCTATTTATGATTTCCCAGCATGGCACCGTGGTGCATAGCCAATTCTTTTTGTCTACCATGCTGGCATTTTTTGGATTCATTATTGTAATGTTGGCCGAAACTGCTCGCTTCCCTTTTGATAATCCCGCTACCCACCTAGAATTAACCATGATCCACGAAGCCATGATTTTAGAATACTCGGGAAAAAAGCTGGCGCTGATGGAATGGGCATCAGCCAATAAGCTTTTAATCTTTTTTGCGCTAGGATCAAATTTGTTTTTTCCCGTTGGAATCGCCCAGACTCCCACATTTTGGGGGCTCGGTATAGGCATTGCAGCCTTGGCAATAAAAATACTGTTGTTTTGCCTGGCGATTGCTATCCTTGAATCAAGTGTCGCCAAATTCAGATTTTTCCGATTGCCTGACCTTTTATTAATTTCTTTTATTGTAAATGTCGTGGCCATTATTTTAATTTTTTAATTGTCCCAACTTTAAATCCCGAAATGCCTTCGAGGTATTTTTCCAGAATTTGGAGATAGAAATTTGATAGAATTTTCAGGCTTACGCAACGCGTCCGGCTGAAAATTATAGCAAATTTATAGCCCAAATTCTGGTAAAAGACCCGAAGAGCGGTTTAAAACGGGCATTTCGGGATTTAAAGTTTAAGAATTACTATGAACATTTTATTTTCACAATTTTTACTCCAAATATTTTTTCTAACCATTGTCTTTTTGCATATTTCAAAAAAGAATTTTGATGTAGTGTGGGCTTACGGCATCCAATCTTTTATTATTGTGCTTTTGCTATTTAATTCTTTTCTTGAAACCCAGAGAACATCTTTGTTGCTTATTACCCTGCTGGTGCTGATTATCAAAGTTATTTTAGCGCCGGGATTTTTCACCAGGCTGGTCAAAAAAAACAAGCTTATCTTTTCGGCCAGCACCTATCTTAATATTCCCGTTACCCTGATTATTCTTGCCCTCCTGACAGCCATAGCGCATTCCAATACTTTTGCACCCCTTACCACCATTATTCCGGCTAATAAAATATTGTTATCACTGGCGCTTTCATCGATGTTTCTATCGCTGTTTTTAACCATAAACAGCAAAAGCGCCCTTTCCCAGATTATCAGCATTCTTTCATTAGAAAATAGTATTGTGGCCTTTGCCATTTTTGCGGGACTAGAACAATCATTCAGCCTGCAAATTGGCATTTTATTTGATATTTCCGTTTGGCTTTTCATTTCAACCGTTTTTGTTTCTATGATTTACAAGCACTTTGGATCGCTAGACGTCATATCCATGAAAAAATTAATAGACTAAATATACTTTTTATATCCCACCATGTACAACCCAGAATTATTATTCATTTTTTTCTCTTTTTTCATTGCCGCCATCATATGCCTTCTATCAAAAAATAGGGCCGTTATTGAGGCTTCCTCAATTATTGCTTCTTTTGTTGCGCTGGTGGGATCAGTCATGATTGCCCTGCAGGTTGCCCATAGCGGCGAATATGCCCCATTTTCACTTTTTTCAGTAGATGCTCTTGGAGCTATCGTCATGCTAATCATTGCTTTTGTCGGAATAACAGCGGCACTATATTCAGTCAAATACCTTCAACAAGAAACCGCTGAACATATTATTGGAAGCAGCGGAGTAACTCATTTGCATTCGAGGGTGCGCGAATATTTCATTTTATTTAATCTTTTTATGGCTACCATGTTTTTAGCCATCACGGTTTCAAGCCCCATCTTTGCCTGGATTTGCATTGAAGCCACCACCCTTTCTAGCGCATTTTTGATTAGTTTTTACAATAAACCTTCAGCAACCGAAGGGGCTTGGAAATATTTGATTATTAATTCTGTTGGCATTTTATTAGGATTTTTTGGAACCCTATTATATTTTTCTTCTGCTAATTCATTTATCAGCAACGGACTTGTTACCTGGCATTTATTGCTTGCAAATATCACCAGCCTTGACCCTTTAATTATCAAAGTTGCCTTTATTTTTGTCTTTATAGGCTATGGAACGAAGGTTGGATTTGTCCCAATGCACACCTGGAAGCCAGATGCTTACAGTAAAACACCCGCCCCAATTGGAGCATTGTTTTCAGGGGCATTATTGCCAGTTGCCTTCGCAGTAATATTAAAATTTAAAATGATCACCGATGCCGCGGTCGGGCCGTCATTTAGCCAAAATTTATTTATTATTTTCGGCTTATTATCCGTTGCCGTAGCCTCGGCTATCATTTTCGTTTCGGCAAATTACAAAAGACTGTTGGCATATTCCAGTATTGAAAATGCAGGCATGATGGCGCTTGGCTTTGGTTTTGGCGGAATTGGCATATTTGCGGCCATGCTCCACATGATATACCATTCTTTTATTAAATCTGCTCTCTTTTTCTTGTCAGGAAACTTGCTCTTAAAATACCACTCCACCAAAATAGCTATGGTTCGGGGAATTATCAATGTCATTCCCGCCACCGCAGCACTTTTCCTGGCTGGATTTTTAATAGTTACCGGGGCCCCGCCATTTGGAATATTTTTTACCAAAATATTCATCCTCTCTGCTGGCATCAAGCAATACCCTTTGGTCGTTATTGCCATTATCGTATGTATGACTATTTTATTTATTGGATTTTTGAAACACACGACAGCCATGGTTTTTGGACCAGCGCCCGATGGCATCAAAAAGCAGCAAGAAAATATCTGGCTATTGCTTCCTCCGTTAGCACTTATTATTCTTGCGCTCTGTTTAAGTTTTTACATTCCGCCGTTCTTGCGCACCTTAATTAATTACGTAACCATGTATTACTAATTCAAAGTAATCATATGACAACAGAACATATCCAATCGTATCTTCCTAAAAATACCAAGGCCGAAATATCCGGTAACATCGCTTTTTTTCCGGTTCCCACTTCTTTAATCAAAGAAGTGGCCATTGAGTTATACCAAGCTAAAAATCTAAAACTCAAGCTCATTACGGCAACTGATCAACGAGAAACGGGTGAAGGTTTTAAGATCTGGTATGTATTTTCAGTTCCAAAAGAACATATATTTATCGTGCCTTTCATCCAGCTAAAAGATAGCCAGGAATTTCCTTCCCTAACTCCTGTAATTCATAGCGCCTACAACCACGAAAGAAAGATTCATACTTTTTTTGGCCTCACGCCAAACGGCCATCCCGACTTAAGGCCAATTATTTTGCACGAGAATTGGCCCAACAATGCATTTCCACTAAGAAAAGATTTTAATTGGAAAACAAAACCCGCCAAAACCCATACTCCCTACCAATTCCAAAAAGTAGAAGGTGAAGGAATTTACGAAATCCCCGTAGGGCCGATCCATGCAGGCATTATAGAACCGGGCCACTTCAGGTTCAGTGTTGCCGGAGAAGAAATCATGCTTTTAGAAGCACGATTGGGTTTTGTCCACAAAGGCATTGAAAAGTTGCTTGAAATTCTGCCCCTAACTGATAAGGTACGTCTTTCCGAGAAAATTTCTGGCGATAGCTCATTGAGCCATTCAATGGCTTTTTGCCAGGCGTTGGAAAATCTTGGCGATATCATGGTGCCAAAACGCGCACTTTATTTACGCGTTATGTATGCAGAACTGGAAAGGCTAGCCAACCATTTTGGAGACATTGGCGCCATCATGATTGACACGGGTTTTAACTTTGGGGGCAGCCAGGGAGCCCGCTTAAGAGAAATCATTATGCAAATTAATGAACGACTGACTAAAAGCCGATTTTTACGCGGCATCAATATTATCGGCGGAGTCACCAAAGACATTAGCCCAAAAGAAAGGGAAGCATTACTAAAAGATTTAGAAAAAATAACCAAAGATTTTTCTGAAGTAATCACTATTGCCGAAAATAGTATGTCACTGTTAAATCGTTTAAAGGGCACTGGGGTTATTTTGCAAACCTTGGCTAAAGATTATGGCGCTTCGGGAATTGCCGCCAAAGCAACCGGCATAGCTGCTGATGCGCGAGTTGATTATCCTTACGCGGCTTATAGTGATTTGGGATTTAATGAAATTGAAACAGAACCGGACGGAGATGTTTATGGGCGGTTCCGTGTTCGCATTAAAGAAGTGTATGCTTCAATAGATATTATCAAAAATGTATTGCAAAAATTGCCAAAAGGCCCTATCAACGCCGATGCACACCATATTGCACTTAAGAAAAATACTTTTGCCATTAGTATTGTAGAAGGGTGGCGAGGGCAGATAGTATATGCGATTTTTACTGATTCCCTTGGTAACATTAGCAGAGTTGCTCCCTGCGATCCATCATTTTTAAATTGGCCTTTAGTAGGAGAAGCCGGCCCAGGGAATGTAGTCCCGGACTTTCCCCTAATTAACAAGAGTTTTAATCTGTCTTATTCGGGCAACGATCTCTAAAATGCAACCAAAACAGCAAGTTCCCCGAGGTATGACCTCGGGGAACTTGCTGTTTTTTTATCCTTGATAAAAACTATTTAACCGAGTGAATTTTTTTAAAAATGTGATTGCCGCAAAAAGGGCGATATAATATAGCAAAATGAAAAACCAAGGTACATAAGCAATATGAGCCACAGCCCATGGTTTTGAAAACATATCTAGTATAATGGCCACATAGCTAAGCAAGAACCAGCAAGGTATAGCAAATACAAAACCCAATATCGGCGACAAAGCGCCGCCGATAGAAAGCAAGAATCCCAATACGGTAAGGGCTTCAACTGCGGGCAAAACCAACAAATTACTTAATGGCGCAATCAAAGAAATCATCCCAAAATTATACACAATGATCGGCAAGGTAATAATCTGGGCTGAAAGCGTAATTGAAACCATTCCCAGCAACGCCGTCATCTGCTTTTTGGCAATCATAGTTAGTTTACTAGGATGACTGGGATGGTTTTGGCTAAATTCCGGCGATTTGGTAAGCGATTTGGGAATAAGAAAACTATCTATTAAAGGTTTTATGTGAATGATGCCGAGGATCGCCAAAAAAGACAGTTGGAATCCAACATCGTATAAAAGAAGTAACGGATTTTGGATGAGCATTACACCAGCGGTTGCCACCAGGACCCTTGAAGTGGCATGCTGTCTACCGAATTTTTGGGCTAAAAGCGCCATACACCCCATAATGGCCGCCCGGACTCCCGATGCCGGAAAACCAATCAGCGCGATGTAAATCCATACAAAAACTACGGTACCGTAAAATGCTTGCCCGCGCCAAAGGCCCAACGCCAGCAATAAGACAATCAGCATATTAATAATAATGACAATATTAGCTCCCGATACCGCTGTAATATGAGCAAGCCCAGTAACATTAAATTGGTTTTTTAATTCTTTGGGCATATTTTTATCATTGCCAAATACCATGCCTTCTAACATAAAGCTATGGGGCGGAGAAAGGCTTTTAGTAATGCCGCCCAATAATTTTGATTTTAAAAATAGTATTTTTTCGTAGGGATATGAAAATATAGTGTAATGATGCTCGCTTGAAACGAGTTTTATGGTTGGCAAATCCATAATTGAATATATGCCACTAACCATCAAATAATTCTTATAACTAAAGTGATCAAGCACCACTGGCGTTTTTAATTTCCCGGTGATTTTTACCGTGTCCAAATATTGATACATGTTATCAGGATCAACACTAACCAATACCTTGCCTTTGATAGGAACTTCTTTTCCGTTTACCATGACGCTTTCGGTAGTGATAGTTAATTTTTGTACATTATCTCTTACATCCGGCTCGCTTGAAATAACACCTATGAGGCTTATTTTTTCCGATTTATCATTAAGGCTCCTTAAGGCATTATGATCAATGGCAAATTGTGAAATTTGGAAGCGAAAAATTCCTAGAGCCAAAAAAAGCATACAAAAACCGAACACAACCCATACCCTAAATGGTAAAGCTTTATCATTTAGGGTATTTTGCAAAAACAAAGAAATAATGATTGCTAAAATACTCAAAACAAAAATTCCCCACGAAAATATCTGGGGAATTCTATATAACGAGGCTAAATATATTCCAACAATAAAAGAAATAAAGAAGTAAAAAAGCGTTTTAGACGGCGTCATGACTTCTCTACGAAATACGAATCAAATACGAATATACGAATGAAAACGTTTTTTTTGTTATTGGTATATTCGTAAAAAATTCGTATTTCGTAGCCAAATTTAAAACTTTGTCGCGATTACGGTAATTTTAATTTCGCCCTTCTTAAGTGAATTATCTTTGACAGCTCCAAAAATAATTTGGGCTTTTGAATCAACGTGCTGAGTGATAACTTTGGCCACCGTTTTTATTTCTTGCAGCGTCACATCATTGCCCGAAGCATTAAACAAAATGCCTTTTGACCCTTTAATAGAAAAATCCAATAGGGGCGAATTGATGGCTTTAGTGGCGGCATCCACCGCCCGATTTTCTCCCGCCGCCACCCCCGTGCCAAATAGTGTCTGGCCGGAATTTTTCATAATTGAAACCACGGAAGCAAAATCAATGCTAATAATCCCGGGAGCTAAAATTAAATCAGTAATACCCTGAACGGCTTGGCGCAACACATCGTCGCAGGCCGCAAAGGCGTTGGAAACCGTGGTTTTTTGGTCAATGAGTTTTAACAAATTATCATTGGAAATAATCAGCAAAGAATCTACTTTTCCTTTTAAGTTTTGCAGTGCCATTTTAGCAACTTCTTTTCGCTGTTCTCCTTCAAAAGAAAAAGGAGTGGTAACTACGGCAATCGTTAAAATCCCGAGCTGTTTTGAAATTTCGGCAATAATCGGGGTAGCACCACTGCCAGTCCCTCCGCCTAATCCGCAGGTAATAAAAACCATGTCGGCTCCTTTTAAAACATCTTCCAATTCTTTTTTATTTTCCTCTGCCGCTTTTTGGCCAACCGCAATGTCCATTCCCGCACCAAGCCCGCGAGTGGTGGTTTTGCCGATTAAGATCTTTTTTTCTATCTTGCAAAAATGCAAAGCCTGGGCATCGGTATTTACGGCTATTAATTCTACGCCTTGGACATTAAATTTTGCGATGCGCGAAATAGTATTGCCCCCCGACCCCCCAACTCCCACCACTTTGATCTTTGGCATCATAATTTGGCTACGAAATACGAATAGTTACGAATATACGAATTAACAACGGCGTTTGTATTCGTATATTCGTATGAGATTCGTATTTCGTAGCCATTTACGGAATAAACACCCTAAAAGTCTTTTTGAATTTTGAAAATAATTTTTTCATAAAACCCAAGCCCAAAACTCCTTCTATCGGCAGATCGTCGGCAGCGGCTCCTCCCAACACAAGTCCGGCAACCGTAGCTAGGGCCGGATCCTGCTCAATGCCATCAATGCCCTTTAATACCCCTATTTCACAAGTAAGTTTTAATTGCTGGCGGACCAATTCCTTGATATTGGGCAATTTTGCTCCGCCGCCGGTTATAACAACGCCACCAGGCAATAATTCTTGGCGGCCGATTTTTTTAAGTTCTTTTTGGATTAAATCAATGATTTCGCGCACTCTTGGTTCTATGATATTAATCAAATCTTTTTCGGTAAAAGAAAGAGATTCAGATTGCCCAAACACTTCAATGTTCTTTTTTGACGTATTTTTTTTATCTTTTTGGGATTTTGAAATCATGCAAGATCCGTGCTGTTTTTTAATAGTTTCGGCAATAGCAAATTCTGTTTTAAGCCCAATGGCAATGTCTTTGGTAATATTAGCCGAACCCAGCGGGAAAATAGCCAAGTGAACCAAATCCCCTTCTTCAAAAACCGCGAGGCTGGTAGTATCAGACCCCATGTCAATTAAAGCTACTCCGAGCTCCTTTTGCTGGGGAGTTAATACGGCTTCAGCCGCGGCCAACGGAGAAGGCACAATATCGTTAATTTGTAATTTGGCACTTAAGACAGCTTGAGTCAGATTAATAAAATAAGACTGGAAATAGCAAAGTAAAATAACTTTTGCTTCCAGCCTTATTCCTGTCAAACCCTCTGGCTGCTTGATGCCTTTTTGATCATCAATAATAAATTCCCTGGGGAATACGTCTAAAATCTCTTCATTGGAAGGAATATTAATCACCCGGGAAGCCTGCAAAACGCGCTCCACATCTTCTTCTGAAATCCGCTGATCAGCTCTTGATACCGAAATAACCCCATCAGAATGGGTAACGTATAAATGGCTGCCGCCCATATTCACAAACACCGAGCCGATGTTAATATTGTGATCCCTTTGCACCCCATCAACCAGCAATTGGATATTCTTGGCCGTTTCTTCAACATTAACTACCGCTCCGCGCCTCAAACCAAACGAAGGCATCGTGGCTTGCGCCAAAACTTCTAACGTTTCTGCTCTTTTTTGGGCAACTAGTATCTTGATCGTATCCGTTCCTATATCCAGCCCCGTGACGATGTGACCCCTAGCCATAAATTTCTAATTCTTAATTTCTAATTTCCACTAAATTTCTAAAAACTAATTTCTAGACGTGTTTAAAAATTCAACTCATTAAAAATTCAATAGAAATTAAAAATTAGAAATTGAAAATTCGGTTTATATTTTTGAAAAGTAATACTTTTCCTTCTCTTCCATCTTTTCTGCGTCCTTTTCTGATCTTTCGTGGTCATACCCTAGCGCATGCAAAATGCCATGAATTAAAACTTTGGCCAATTCTTTTTTCAAGCTTAAGACAGAATCTTTAGACTTTTCGCGTACCACCGCCGGGCAGATAATAATTTCCGAACACTCGTCTTTAAAATGCGACACTTTTTCAAATGACAATACATTGGTTGGCTTGTCTTTTTTGCGGTATGCTTTATTGAGTTTTTGGATTTCTTGGGGACTTACAAAAGCAATGGACAAGTGTTCCATTTGTTTATTTTCGCCTTTTAACACCTTTTTTGCAACCCCCGTAAAAAAGGTTTTATCCACAACAAAATTCGTAAGATTGTTTATCTCGATCATAATGCTACATTTTACAATATATTTTAAAATTACACAAAAAATCGGCGTCCCGTTTTGCGGGACGCCGATTTTTACCGATTTTTAAATTTTGACCCTCTTTAAATCATCATACAAAAAATATCCATAAATAACTCCCATGGGCATAATGAAAAAGATATTAGCGATATTTCCAAAAACAGGAATCATGCCAATGAGGCCCATAAAAAATCCAAAGAAAAGCAACCGGCCAAACACGGGCCACCAATATCCTTTTACCAAGTCTTTGCTTTTGTAGAGCGCCTTCATCCCCTTTAAATCTTCAAAGACAAATACATACAAAGCCAGGCTAAACCAAATAGAAAAAAGAATTCCGGGAATAATTAATAATAAAAATCCTGCCAACGAAACAATTCCCATTAAAAACATGACCCATGAATACGAAAATATATTATTCCAAGAAATGGCCAACAAATTTTTAACGCTGACCGTATCTTTTTCTTTAATAAGGTAAAAAAATGCGGCTTGCACCCATACATTAACCACCAGGGAAGCTAAAAATACCACCAGAGCCAAAAGGCCAGCTCCGACAATAAAAATACTATCAGAACTGCGGCCGATCGCTTCCATCAAAAATGAAATGATGGCAAAATTAACAAAACAAATTAAAGCAAGCTTGGTAATTACATAGAGCCTGCTTTTATAAAATTCAAAACTTTTTTTAAATAAATCGCTAGGCGGTATCAATTTTTGATTCGCTTTAAACGAAGCTGTAGAATTATCCATGTAATATTCCTTTAATAATTGCGCTTATTTGAGCATTATCGGCCCGGCCTTTTACTTTTAAAGTTAAATCCGCCATAACGCGACCCATGTCTTTCATTTCTTTCGCTCCAACCTTACTAATAGATTCTTCAATTAATTTTTTAAGGTCATCTTGTGATAACTGCTCTGGCAGATATTTTTGCAAAATTTCTATCTCTTGTTTCTCTTTTTTTGCCAATTCCGGCCGATTACCTTGTTCATATAAAGCAATCGCATCTTTTCTTTTTTTTATTTCAGAAGATAACACGCCAATAACTTCGTCGTCCTCCAAATCTTTTTGTACTTCTTTGGTTTTATAGCTTTTTTCTTTTTCTTTTAACAAGATAGCTGACATGGTCATACGCAAAACACCCAGCACTTCATGATTGCCTTGCTTCAAAAAGTCAGTAGTATCAGTTTTTATTTGCTCTTTTATCATTGAAGATATAAATGGATATATAATTGAGATACATGGAGATATACGCGGATCACGAGTCGCGCGAGATGCGTCGTAGCGCACATATCTCGCAAGCCCAAAAAGCTTGCTTATCTCTATTTATATCGGCCGCCACACGGCCTTATATCAATGTATTACTTTGGTTTTGCCATTTTTTCAGCAATCACTTTTTCTGCTTTCAACGTAACTCTTCGCAGGGCAGAACGTTTTTTTGCTAAAGCCGATTTCGGCCTCTTGCGAAACTGCTTGCCTCGTATATTAAGCAAAATTCCGCTTTGGCGAACCACCTTTACAAAACGGTGAACCAAATTTTGGGAACTTTCCCGTTCTTTCTTTTTTACTTCTAAAGCCATGTTTATAAATTTCTAATTATTAATTTCTAATTTCTATTCAATATCTAGTGATTAATTTTCAAACTCGTTGTTTTAAAATTAATCTGTTGAAAATTTAATGAAAATTAGAAATTGAAAATTGAAAATTAGTTTTTTATCTTAGCTTTCATTTCTTCTACGACCTTGTCCATTGGTATTTCTTTTTGAATCCCGGTTTCCATATCTCTTAACGTAATGAAATTTTCCAGCGCTTCTTTTTGTCCGAAAATCAATACCCACTTTACTCCCATTTTATTGGCAGTATTTAACTGGGTTCGCAAAGAATCTTTGGAAAAAGATTCTGCCACCGGAATCTTAGCAGCCCGGAATTCTTCAAAAAGTTTCAGGCTTTTCCTTTTTGCCGCTTGGCCCAGTTGCGCTAAGAATATGTCTGTCTTTTCTTCTTTTTTATCTATTTTCACTTCTTTTTCTATCATTAATTCCATGATCCGGGAAATTCCAATCCCCACCCCGCAGGCCGGCGTATCTCTCCCGCCCAGCAACTTCACCAGGCTATCATATCGTCCGCCCGAAGCCAAAGCTCCATATGAAACTCCCAATTCATTTTTTTCAGAAATTTCAAAAACGGTTTTGGTATAATAATCCAAGCCCCGTACCAAATAAGGATTTAAGACATAGGGCAATTCCAATTCATCTAAAAATTCCAGGACTTGCTTAAAGTGGGCATGGCAGGCTTCGCACAGGTGATCAATAATTTGCGGAGCACCGGCTTTTATTCGCTGGCATTTTTCTTCTTTGCAATCCAATACCCTTAAAGGATTTTCCTTCAATCTTCGCTGGCAATCCTGGCACAATGAAGATTTTTTTGATTTAAAATAATTGGTTAAAATCTTTTTAAAGTAAGGGCGGCATTCAGCATCGCCAATGCTATTAACTTCGATGCTGATATTTTTAAATCCAAGATCTTTTAAAATATCATAACTCATCTGGATAATCTGGCCGTCTATTGAAGCGCTTTTATCTCCCAATACTTCCAAGCTTGCCTGGAAAAACTGCCGGTATCTGCCTTTCTGGGGCCGATCATGGCGAAAACAAGGACCAAGAGCCCATAATTTTACCGGCTGGGGCAAATTATACATCCCGTGTTCTATATAACTCCTTACAATACCTGGAGTAAATTCAGGCCGCAGGGCGATTAAATCCCCTCCCTTGGTGCGAAACGAATACATTTCCTTTTCCACTACGTCTGAAGTCGCACCAGCGCCCTTTGAAAAAACTTCTGCAAGTTCGAGGATCGGCACATCAATTTTTTGGAAATTATAATAGTGGGTGGTGTTTTCCACTGATTTTTGCACCCTTTTAAAATACGCCTGGTCTTTGGGCAGGATATCGTGCATTCCGGCAAGGCTTTGTAGTTTTGTTTTCATAATTTGGCTACGAAATACGAATCAAGTACGAATATACGAATGAAAACGTTTTTTTTGTTATTGGTATATTCGTAAAAAATTCGTATTTCGTAGCAGAATTTTAATAGCTGGGCGCACTAATCAAACCCATTCCAGCAAAAGGAAATACCCTAAAGATTACTCTGCCAACAATATCTTCTTTTGGCAAAACCCCCCACCTTCTTGAATCGTAAGAAAATGGCCGATTATCTCCCAAGACAAAATAAGCATTATCTTTTAACACAACATTAATATCGCCATCGGTACTTACAGAATTGGGCAAATAGGTTGTTTCTTCCAAGACTGTGCTTTTTCCGTCTTTGGTGATAGTGATTTTTCCGTTTTTTATCTTTACCGTCTCGCCCGGAAGACCAATCACCCTTTTAATAAATCGCTGCGTCGTATCAAGCGGATATTTAAGGACAATCACATCTCCCCGCTCTGGAGCAACAAACCGGTAAGAAACTTCATCAACAATCAAATAGTTATTTTCGTGAAAATTGGGTATCATTGAATCCCCCTTAACAATAAACGGCTGAAATATAAAATAACGGATCGGCAAAACGATGATGGCCGCAATGATGATTATTTTTACAAACTCCCAGGCAAAAGCAGATTTTTCACTAGTAAAAAAACTTTTTTTGTCGTTATCCTGATTTGACTCCGGCTGGTTTTTGTTGTTACCAGAGCCACCAAGTTTATCAGTGGAATTAAAACCAGGGGAAAATGAATCTTTTCTGACGATGTTGTTGTCTAAATTTTTATATTCCATTTTGACAAATATACCATATTTTTTAGGTTAATGCAAGAGGGCAAAATGCCATTCAAAAAGCATAAAAAGAGAAGCCGTAGCGCGTGGTGACACGCTACGGCCATAGTGGGCGGGATAGAAGGCAGGGAGTAAGATGAGAAATGCCAGCTAACGCCGGAAGTGATGGGGATGGCGCCGAACGAAGACCACGATCCTTCTCTTGGTGTCGTGCTCATCCTTGAGATCGATCTTCACAGCCTTGGCCTTGGAAATGCGTTCGCTAGCCTGAGCGAGGAACGCAGCCAGGGCTCCAGGGGCAAGTTCTTCATGAAACTTCCTCCGGAACCACCGACAGACGACCTGAAGATCGTGCTGGTTACGATCGGAAACCTCCGGCCGCGAAAGCGCCTGAAAGAGGAACCGTCGGTGTTGGTGGGTGAAGTTACTGATCGACCGAGTGGGCATCGACGACATACGAGTCTCCTCTTGAGAATCGATGCGGATGGGATAGAAGACGACCTCTTCTCTGTTCCGGGAGTTAAGGGTCTTCTGATTCGCCTACAGTCATGGCCAGTTTTTAGGCCATGGATCCCTGCGTCTGCAAGGATGCCTTGCGCTTCTTAAGATACCTGGCCACCGCCTTCGAGGTGGGCCGGCGAGAAACGTAGACCTCCACCAGGTGGAAGAAGAGCTGCTTCTTCTCCTTGGGAGTGAGATCATTGATCACATCCTGGCCTCGAATCTTGGCGAGCTTGGCCAGAAAGTCATCCGCAGTCCGAACCTGATTAGGGTCCAGGTGCCTGCGTTCGACTTTTCCAAACCGAGACGTCGTGGACATGAGAACTCCCTCATAGAGTAAACATGTGAGACACATCCGACTACTCGACTACCTCCTCTCTAAAAAATTACGGGAACTGATTTCCATTATAATCTGCCAAAGATCATTGTCAAGCAAGAAAAAAAAATATACTATAGGTTAATATGATATTAATAATAGGATTGGGAAATCCCGGCAAAAAATTTGACCATACACCCCATAACGCCGGTTTTGAAGTGTTAGATTTTTTTACAAAAAAAAATGGGTTTCCCGATTTTGAATTTTCCAAAAAATATGATTCTTTAACTTCAAGCAAAGATGATGTTATGCTGGCCAAGCCCCAAACCTTTATGAATGAATCAGGCAAGGCGGCGGCGACAATTTTAAAAAACCAGTCAAATCCGGTTTTGGTTGTGGTTCATGATGACATTGATTTGCCACTAGGAACATTAAAAATAGTAAAAGACCGCGGTTCTGCGGGACACAAGGGCATTGAATCGATTATACAAAGCGTGGGAAATGAGGGGCTAATAAGGTTTCGCCTCGGCATCGCTAGCAATAATGAATCAGCCAAGCAAGTGGTATTAAAAAAATTCAATGAAGAGGAGCAAAAAATATTAGATGAAGTGATCGGTAAATCTGTAGAAGCTCTTGATTTTTTTATAAAGCAAGGGCTTGAAAAAACGATGAATAAATACAACTGACGAAATTACAATATACAAATTCCAAATTACAAATAATATCAAAATCCTAATATCTAAACCCTAAAACGCATTTGTGATTTGTATATTGTAATTTGGAATTTAGAATAAAAAATATTCTCGAAAGGAATATTTTTTATTTTCGTAATTTGATGCTTTGCAAAATTCCGATGCTAATAAAATTGCTGATTAGACCCGATCCCCCATAGCTTACCAGTGGCAGATAAATCCCCACCACGGGAAGCAACGAAAGATTCATCCCAATATTAATGGTAAACTGGGCGATCAGCGATATGGCAAATCCTACGGCAAACAAGCGCGCAAAATTAGTTTGAGACCTGGCCGCTATGGTTAAAATACGCCAGATAAAAACCAAATAGAGCCCAAACAACACCGATATTCCCGCCATACCCCATTCTTGGCCGATGGCGGAAAAAATGAAGTCGGTGTGCGGTTCTGGCAAGAATCCGTATTGCACCTGGGAATCGCCACCAATGCCTTTGCCAAAAAGTTGGCCGGATCCGAT
>JAHFKU010000001.1 GCA_023245195.1 Candidatus Staskawiczbacteria bacterium | reverse complement strand
AGGGTGTAAATAAGAATATACCACATTTTTTTGCTGGTCTCACAGGGATTAGCATAGTTAGTTTTTCCCCACATCATCCCCAAGCATCTTCCATACCTTGATTCAAAATAGATATTGTAGAAAAAAAATACCAAAACACATGACAGCTTCAGCTGCGCAAAATCCATATAAGAGCCTGGAAGCACAACTGTGGCAATCAAAAAAGTCGCCATCACGTTTACTACCGATTGTTGTAGCTTAAACATGGACTACCTCATTTTTTGTGAAGGTGCAAAGCTAAACTAATTTTATCAAAATTTTCTGCAACAAAAAAGCCTTGAAGAAAAACCTCAAGACTATCTAATTTCAAATTCTACAATATCTTCATCCATATCAAAACCATAAAAACCCATCCACGCCCAAATTCGAAATTCTTCCCGCGAAACACCAGTCTCCCTTATTATCCTTTGTATTTCTTTTTCCTCTTGAATTGATGGTTTATGACGTGCTATTGGATCTGGATGAGGATACATGAAAATGTATTCGTCATTCCATCTCAAAGATTCAACCATGTCCTGATGCCGCTGTCCGTAGTCATACAAAAGGCGTAAAATTTCCAACCATCTTTGTACTTTCATGGCGACCATAACCGCCTCCATTGTTAAGGTGCAGTTAAAATGCGGCAGCCGTCTTTGGTAATAGCAATCGTATGTTCAAAATGAGCCGCCAGCGACCCATCGCGTGTGGCGTAGCCATAGCCATCATCGGATCGCTTCATTTCATAACTTCCGGCCGTTACCATTGGTTCAATGCAAATCACCATCCCCTCTTTTAATTCAGTCCCCTCTTGCCGTTTGCCAAAATTAGGGACCAACGGATCTTCATGGACTTTTTTGCCGATACCGTGGCCATATAAATCCCGCACCACGCCAAATCCTTGGTCTTCAATAAACCTTTGAATGGTGTTTCCAATATCTCCGGTAGTCACCCCGGCTCTGGCTTTTTTAATTCCCAATCTTAAGGCTTTTTCCGTCACTTTTAATAATCGCTTGGCCTCAAAAGAAATCTGCCCGACTGCCACCGTTATGGCGCTGTCAGTATTATAGCCTTTATACAAAACCCCAAGATCTAGTCCGACAATATCGCCTTCTTTGAGTGGCTGGTTTGAAGGGTACCCATGAACAATATTTTCATTAACCGAAGCACACAAAGAATAGGGGAATTTTTCATACCCCTTAAAGGCTGGCCTAGATCCGTATTTCAAAATAAGAGCCTCGGCGGCTCTGTCTAATTCCAGGGTGGTAATTCCTGGCTTTACCATAGCAGCAATTTCTTTTAATACTTTTGCCAGAATTTTTCCACCCTCGGCCATAATTTGAATTTCTTCTGGAGATTTAATTAAATTCATTTCCAAGTAGTTTTAAAATTTGAGCGTGCACTTCCGCCACACTTCCTTCTCCATTGAGTTTATTTACGTTAAAATTATTATTTTTAAAATAATCAAACAAAGGCAGAGTTCTTTCTTTGTATTGTACCAGTCTTGTTTTAATGGTTTCCGGATCGTCCAATCCCTCTCTTCTTACTAATTTCGATCCATCTAAAGGACACATGGTCAATTGATCGGTTTCCTCATTATGTAAAATAGAATGCCGAATAAGTTGGCAGATTTTACGATGAGAATTTCTAAAGGCCGTAGTTTCAGGTGATATTTCAATTAAGATAATGTTGATATTTTCTTTTCCATATAGTTTTTCTAATTGGGGCATTTCTTTTTCAGCTTCATATACCGTACGTGGCGACCCTGACATCATTAAGTTTTCCCCTTGGTCAAATACCCGCTGAATTTCATTCATAATCAATTTGGTAGCAAAAGGCGGAGCGGTTAAAATCCCCCTTTTCCAATTATCCATTTCTACCAAAACATCGAACTTTTCGCCAAAACATTCTACGATTCTTTCAGGAGAGTCTTTTGTCATTTTTCCAAAATTCTTAAATTCGCGCTCAATAACTTTACTGCTTTCAAGCGAAAACAACCCAAACTTTTCAGTTAAAAGCTCTGATTGAGTACCCTTACCCGCCCCCGGCGGCCCGAATAAAATAATGACTTGTTTTGACATATTTTTTGTTTTCATTGTAACAGAATAGCAATTTTAATAAAATATTGACAATATGAATTCATAATGATAATGTAAATTTATAGTTCTTTACCCGGCCCCCTACCCAGAAAGAGACTCTCATGCAGGTCAACCAATTTCTGACAGGCGAAAATTATATCCGCCGCCGCGTCACCGTCAACCTTTCTCGCACCAACCAACAAGCCCTCGACGCCACCGGGCGCAAGCAGTACACTGACAAGGATGTCGTGGACTCCATGCCTCGGGGCAACAACAAAGAAGTGGAAATCCACTTCTTTAAGCTCAGATTCGAACCTGTGGCTTGGCTCACCGACGACCAGCTCGAAAGAGAATACGAACTGCGGGGACTCATTCCCGCCGACCCATTCTCCCTGGCCACTGTCAACGAAGCCGATCCGCCCTTCGCCGACACCCACCCCAACGCCACCCACTGGAAAGATTCCAAAGGGAAGTGGTGCTACGAGACCTTCGACCAGTGGGACGACAACGAGCGTTACGTGGATGTCGACCGCTACGACTCTGACTGGCATGACTTCTGGTGGTTTGCCGGCGTCAAAAAAGAAAAAGTTGTTTCGTGAACAAGCAGAGAACAACAAGCCCCTCAATGCAAGAAATTGCAACGAGGGGTTTTATTTTTGTAAAAAATGGCGCCACGAGTTACCGCGTCGGCCCGCGGGCCGACGCGGTATAACAACATAAAAAAATCCGCTACTAAAATAATATTAAAATGTAGTATATTTTAAAAAGCTTTTGAAAATATACTACATTTATAATCGCCTAATTTAATTCCTCGACTATAAATATTTTTACATACTTTTCCAAAAAATATATTTTTAATAATTTTTCTGTTTTTTCCAAAACATCATATTGAGTTACCCAAACACTTTGCTGGAAAATTTTATAGCCCAGATTTTTTAAAATATTCATTAATAGAGCTCTGGATTTTTGATGTCGCTGCGGAACATCGAAAAGAAGCATAATCCATTTGCCATCTTTTCTCTTTCTCCTTTCTCCAACTTTAAAACTAGCCTTTAAAGCCTTGGATAAACCCTTTTTAGTGATAATGATATTTTTTTGTTTTTCTAAATTTTCAAATTTTATGTGCTTATTCTTTTTTAAATGGTATACCAACTGATCGAATTTTCTGGCAAGCTTATCTTTTCGATATTTTCTAACCACGGGGTTTTCATTGCCAAATAGCATATTAATCTGCTTATATCTGTCACTTAACAAATAGGTTACCACATCATCGGCAACATCAAAAAACTCATACAGCAAATCCAGGAGAAATTGATCAGTAGCAGGAATTTTGACTTTATAAGATTTACCATTTTTCATGCCTTATTTAAGTTTTTTATTTAACTTATTTTTACTTTAGTATTCATTAAATTAATTATAGCATACTTTTAAAAGCTTTTGAAAATATGCTACAACATTAATATAGTATATTATAAAAAGCTTTTAAAAGTATGCTATATTTTTCAGGTATTTATTTTCTACTAAAAAATCCGCTCATTTGAGCGGATTTTTTATTTAGAATAATTAGGTTAATTAGAACAATTAGAATAATTCGTTAAAACGTATCATATTCTCTCATCTGCAACTGGGCATTAATCTGGCGGAAGGTGTCCAGTACGACGCTGACGATAATTAACAGTGATGTACCGCCGATCAAAAAGGCAAAACCGGTAATTCCTGTAAGCCCGCCGACAATATTTGGTAATACCGCAATGAATCCTAAAGAAATAGCTCCAACAAATAACACCCGGTTTAAAATGTGTTTTAAGAATTTTGTCGTTGATTCGCCTGGCCTTACCCCAGGAATAAATCCGCCCATTTTTTGCAAATTATCGGCAATGGTTTTTGGATCAAAGGTAACGGCGGTGTAAAAATAAGTAAAAATAACTACCAAGATAAAATACAATACTCCGTGCACCCAAGAATTATTAAAAAAGGCACCCACATTGCCGGCCCAAACGCCCACGAAGCCGGGCACTCCGCTTAAAAATCCGGCTACCATTCCGGGGAACAACAAAATAGAAAGGGCAAAAATAATCGGAATAACTCCAGCGGGATTAACATTTAACGGCAAATACGTTGATTGTCCGCCATATACTTTATTGCCCCGTACGCGTTTGGCATACGAAACCGGAATATTTCTTCTGGCTTCAGTGATCAACACCACGCCGGCAATGATCAGCAACGACGAGGCGAAAAACAACAGATAAGCTGGTATTTTAGAAGTATCAAACGTAATAAAAGTTTCAAAAATATTGACTGGCAAACGGGCAATAATACCGGCAAAAATTAACAATGAGATACCATTGCCAATGCCCTGTTCGGTAATAATTTCACCGATCCACATTAAAAACATGGACCCGGCCACAATGGTGATAATGGAGCTAGCCATAATCATGGGCGTTAACCCCGTAATAATGCCTTGGCGGACAAATAAGGTTAATATTCCATACCCCTCAAAAGCGGCCAAAGGAATGGTTAAAAGCCTGCCATATTGGTTGAATTTTTGCCGGCCGGCCTCGCCTTCTTCTTTGTACATTTTTTCAAGGGCCGGAAAAATCATGGTCAGCAATTGCAAGATAATAGTGGCGGTAATGTAAGGGCCAAGTCCTAAGAGCACAATTGAAAAGTTACTTAAGGCCCCGCCTGAAAATATGTTTAACAGCCCAAAGACCTGGTTTTGAGTAAAAAATTTCCGTAAGTTTTCTAATCCGATTCCGGGAATCGGCACATTAGCAGCTATCCGGAAAACCACAAATAAAAATAAGACCACTAAGAATTTTTTCCTAAGATCTTTATTTTTGAATAAGAAGGTTACTTTGTCGTACCACACACTCATGAAACATGAAACATGGAACATGGAACAAAACTACGACGGACGTTTTTTTGTTATGTGTTCTATGTTATGTGTTATGTGACTTTTCCGCCGGCTTTTTCAATCGCTTCCTTGGCTGAAGTTGAAATCTTGCATCTTTCCACAATCAGTTTTTTAGAAATCTTGCCGTTACCCAATATTTTAACCGGAGGAATCTTGCCTTTTACGCTGCGGACAATTTCTTTTTTAACCAAACTTTCAGGGGTTACCAATTCCCCATCTTTAAAGTGCTTATCTAAGGCATCCAAATTTACCACGGCGGTAATATCTTGCAGCACAAAACTCTTGTATCCTTTTAATTTTGGATACCGCTTGATTAATTCCCTGATAATCGGGACCATTTTCCGGCCAGACCTTGCTGATTGGCCCTTTCCTCCCCTGCCAGAATAGGTTCCCTTCTTGCCTCCGCGACCGACAATCATCCGGTCTTTTGATGTATGATTTGGTTTTAGTTGATGAATCTGCATAGTAAATGTTGTAATGTTTTAATGTTGTAATGTTCTATCACTCGCTTCGGCTCGCTTGTACCATTAAAACAAGTGAGCGAAAGCGAACGATATAACAACTAGAACATTAGAACAAAAATTAAAAACTATCGAGTTTTTAATTTCTTAAGGGCTTCCATGGTCGCCCGGGCGTTGTTTAATTTATTTTTTGATCCAGATAAAATTTTTGAAGAAATGTTACTGATTCCGGCCAAATCACAAATGGTTCTAACCACTCCGCCAGCCACCAAACCCCGACCCTTTTTCTGGGGTTTTAATAAAATGTATGCCGGTCCCACTTTTGCCTCCACTTGATGAGGGATCGTGCCAGCGACAATCACCACATTAATCATATTTTTTTTAGCGCGAGCGGTAGCTTTTTCTATGGCCTGGGAAACGTCTTTTCCTTTATCGATTCCGATCCCAATTTTGCTTTTTCTGTCTCCGGCAACCACCACAGCCCTAAAACTCATTCTTTTACCTCCACCGGTTACCCTGGTAACCCGAGCCAAATCCAGCATTTTTGAATCAATGCCGTCTTTTACTTCCTGTTTCCGGCCAAAACCTTTTCTGATAGGCCTGAAACCATCATCTCTTTTTGGAGCATTTTCTGATTCTGGAGATATTTTTATTGTTGTATCTTCTGCCATAGTTGTTTAACGAATTAACACGAATTTAATAACGAATGCAAACGAATCACGAATATGAGATTGCCTTACTTACAATGACCGCAAGATTCGCGATTCGTGTTTATTCGTTTATTTTGTGGAAATTCGTTTTGAAATTTTAACTAAAATTTCAAACCTCCTTCTCGTGCGCCGTCGGCTACCGCCTTAATCCTGCCATGAAACACGTTGCCTCCCCGATCAAAAATGACTTTTTCAATTTTTTTGGCTAATGCTTCTTTGGCGATTAATTTTCCGATTTCCATTGAACGGCTCACTTTATTTCCCTTATTTAATTTCATGCTAACATCGGAAACCTGGGCCAACACTTTGGCATTGTCATCATCAATCAGTTGGGCATAGATATGCTGGCTAGACCTAAAAACTGATAATCGTGGACGTTCCTTAGTGCCAGAAATGGTAGCTCTGATTTTTTTGTGAATTCGTTGTCGTTTGAGTTGCTTTCTTAACATATTGATGAATTTTGTATTCTGTATTCAGTAGCTTGAATTGAATAAATGAATATAGAATTTTACGTTCCGTATTCTAGCTTCAAGATACAAGATTCCAGATTCTACTTCTTCGTGGCTACTACTTTCTTTCCTTCCTTTCTCCTAATCTTCTCGCCTTGGTATTTAATTCCTTTGCCTTTATAAGGTTCGGCTTTTTTGGTCGCTCTGATCTCAGCGGCGATTTGCCCGACCACCTGCTTATTAAATCCGGAAATGGTAATTAAGTTTTTTTCAACTAAAAAATTAACTCCTTCTGGTTTTTTAATTTTGACCGGGTTTACAAAACCTAAATTCATCACTAATTCATCTCCCTGCAAAGCGGCCTTAAAACCGACTCCCTCAATTTCTAACTTTTTTTCAAAACCCTTATCTACCCCCTGTATCATATTAGCAATGAGCGCCCGGTACAATCCCCACATGGCCCGCGCCTTGTTGGAAGCATTTTCCTTTGACGGCGCAACCAAAACCTTTCCATCTTTGTTTTCTACCTTAACATCGCGATGGATAGTTTCTTTTAATTCCCCTTTTGGGCCCGAAACGCTAACCGTTTGGCCTTCTATGGTTACTTTAACTGTTGCGGGAATTTCAATTAATTTTTTACCAATTCTGCTCATAATCGTGATTTAAGATTTATGAATTATGATGTATGAATTTGACTTAAACAGTTAATCATTATATATTATTTATAGCTCTTCGTCAATCTAACTTTTTGGAGGATATATAATATGGGAAGGCATGGCAACAGCCTTAAATATCTATCAAAAAAGAGGAAATACAAGCGTCAAAAGGCTTATTGGAAATGCAAACATTGTACCTTTCAAAATCACTCCCAAGCCACTCAATGCCGCCGGTGTCACCGCCCAAAAGCAGTATAATCCAATATAGTAATAGAGCCTTTCAAACCAATAGCGAGGCTCTTTTTTTTACAACTAGATTGTTTGGCATTGATTCTGAAAGTAACCCTTTCATGAAGCAATACCAAACAATCTAGAAACTACTCAAATAAGTTGCTCGAAGATCATTACAAAAATTACCTTACAACGAACGCTACCACACTTCCAGCATCACCTCTCCTCCCAGTTTTGCTTTCCGCGCCTGGTTGTTGGTCATTAAACCCTTTGGTGTTGAAATGATGCTTATTCCAAATCCTCCCCGGACTTTCCTGATTTCGGTATTTTTTACATAAATCCGCTGGCCGGGCTTTGAAACTCTTTTTGCCCCTTCAATGGCCGGGATCCCGTTATCGTATTTTAATACCACCTTCATTATTTTATTTTTATCTTTGGCGATTTTTTTTACATCAGCTACAAATCCTTCCTGCGCCAAAATCAATCCGATTTGGTTTTTCAATTTTGAAAAAGGAATCAAAACCTCGGGCTTTGCTACAGCCTCTGCGTTTCGTATTTGATTTAACATGTCGGTGATTGGATCAGTCATTGTATGACATTTAACATTTGACATGTGACATTTGACATAACGAATCCTTTGAAACGTTGGTCAACTGTCAATGGTCAACTGTCAATTGTTAGTAGCTACCAGCTACTTTTTGTTACTCCTGGTATTTCTCCTTTATTGGCCAATTCTCTAAAACATATCCTGCAAAGCCCGAAGACTCGCATAAATCCCCTTCGGCGGCCGCACTTAAAACAGCGCCTCTGCAGCCTTGAAGAAAACTTTGGTTTCATTTTTGCTTTTGCTTCTTGTGATACTTTAGCCATCGCTTCGCTAATGTGATACTAATATACTAATTTCATACTAATGATACTAATAACACTATTCGTTTCATTGGCATGCATATTCGTAGATTGGTATCGCGTTATATTTTAATTGGTAATCCCAATAATCTAAATAATTCCAGTCCCTCTTCCTTCTTTTTAGCATTGGTAGAAATAGTAACTTCTAAGCCAAAAATCGTTTTTTCCTTTTCAACAAAAATTTCTGGGAAAGAAATGTGTTCGCGAAACCCGATATTCATATTTCCATGCTGGTCAATAGAAGAAAGCTGGAGTCCCTTAAAATCGCGCGATCGGGGCAAGGATAAATAAATAAACCGTTCCAGAAAATCCCACATTTTGCCTTTTCGGAGCGTTACCATTGCGGCAATCACAATTCCCTCTCTTAAGCTAAACCCCGCGATAGACTTTTTTGAAGCAACTAAGCAAGGTTTTTGGCCGGTAATTAATGCTAAATCTTGGGCAATTAAATTTTGTATCTTTTCCCGCTCTCCTGAAGTTTTGCTGGCCACTTGTTTGCCAAAAGAACTATTGATAGTAATTTTGGTAATGCGCGGAACCGCCATCGGATTTTTATATCCGAATTTTTCCATCATTGCAGGGATTACCACATCTTTATATTTTTTTTGTAACTTTTCCATCATTTTTACTTCGTAAAAATCACTGACTTACGCTGACTTTACGCAGACTTTCGCGGACACGTTCGTGTTGTCTGCGTAAGTCTGCGTCCAATTGCTTGCAATTGGTGTCTGCGTTGGTCTGCGAATTTCGCAGAGCGAAATTATTAAACTTCTGACTTGCACTTTTTACAAATTCTGAATTTTTTATCTTTTTCAATTTTATAACCCAGCCTGGTAGCCTTGCCGCACTTGGGACATAAAAACTTGGTATTAGAAACATCCATCGGCGTAGTTACCGAAATAACTTGGCCTTTTTCCCCTTCCTTCTTTGGTTTTACGTGTTTCTTTTTCAAATTCATCCCTTCAACTAAAACCTTCCTCTCTTTTACCAGAGACTTTAAAATCTTAGCAGTCCTGCCTTTATCTTTGCCTGAAATTATTAATACGGTATCACCTTTTTTAACTTTCATAACTTTGGTAACTGGCAACTCGTAACTGGTAACTCGTAATTACTAGTTACGAGTTACGGATTACTGGTTATAACAGTTCCGTGGCCATCATTGCGATTTTATCAAAACCTTTGTCTTTTAATTCTTTGGGCGCCGGGCCAAACACTCGCCCGCCTTTTGGTAATTTATCCTCTCCCAAAATAACCACCGCATTATCATCAAAACGGATATAAGAACCATCTTGCCTTTTAAACTCTTTGCGCTGCCGGATAATAACTGCTTTTACCACTTCGTGTTTTTTAACTAATTTTCTTGGTTCTGCTTTTTTGACGGTTCCTACAATAATATCCCCCAATTGAGCATATCGTTTCCTGGTTCCGCCGGGAATATTAACACACTGGAGTATTTTAGCTCCAGAATTATCAGCAACTTTTAACATTGATCTTGGCTGTATCATTTTCTGTTAGGGTTTAGGGATTAGGGTCTAGCGTCTAGTAGCGAATATTCGCTTACTAAGCCCTAGTCCCTAAACGCTAGTCCCTAGATTTTCTGAATCACCTTAAAATGCTTGTCTTTCGAAATGGGTCTAGTTTCTTCAATAACTACCTTGTCACCTATCTTGTATTCTTTGGCTTCATCGTGGGCTTTGTATTTTTTATGGATTTTGTATCGTCTTTTATATTTTGGGTGCTCTTTAATCCTTTCAACCAAAACCACGACGGTTTTTTGCATCTTATCAGAAACGACGATTCCTTGTAATTTTTTCTTAGCCATCATTTTGGCTACGAAATACGAATCAATTACGAATATACGAATGCATGAACGTTGTTTTCGTATATTCGTAAAAAATTCGTATTTCGTAGCAAATTACTACTTAACTTCTTTTTCTCTAATAATTGTTAATATGGTTGCGATTTCTTTCTTGGTATTATGAATCTCTTTGACATTTTTCAATTGGTTTGCAGAAAATTTAAATCTCAAATCACTCAGTTTTTTGGTATCCTCAAAAACTGTTTTCTTTAATTCTGCTACGCTTCTTTTCCTTAATTCGTCTATTTTCATTATGTTGGCTACGAAATACGAATTACATACTAATATACGAATAAGAAACGTCGTGGTGGTGATTCGTATATTCGTAAAAAATTCGTATTTCGTAGCTAAATTTCTCGCTTTATAAACTTTGTCTTAATGGGTAACTTAATACTCGCACCTTTAAAAGCTTCGCGGGCGATTTCTTCTTTCAATCCATCGATTTCAAAAATAATTCTTCCGGGTTTTATGGGATATACATAATGATGCACTCCTCCTTTTCCGCCTCCCAATGGCACTTCTTCTCCTTTTGAAGTTACGGGTTTGTCAGGAAAAATTCTTACCCACAGTTTTCCTCCTTTTTTCATGTATCTTATAATGTGGCGTCGAGCGGCTTCAAGCTGGCGAGCGGTGATCCATTTAGTGCCCATAGCCTTTAATCCAAAACTCCCGAAATTCAACTGCGCCGCACGTGTTTCCACGCCTTTTGTCACACCTTTGTGCCACTTTCGGTGTTTTACTTTTTTGGGCATTAATAACGACATAGTACGAATTTCTAATTATTAATTTCTAATTTCTATTAAATATCTAATTTCTAAACGTGTTGAAAATTTAATGAAAATTAGAAATTAGAAATTGAAAATTAGCTAAACTTCTCTCCTTTATATATCCACACTTTAATTCCTATGACTCCGTAGGTGCAATGGGCTTCATACTGGGCATAATCAATATCAGCGCGAATGGTTTGGCGAGGCATCCGGCCTTGCTTTAACCACTCTTTCCTGGCAATTTCAACGCCGTTTAACCGGCCCGAAACTTCAATCCTTACTCCTTGCACTTCTTTATTTTGCATCACTTTCTCCAGTACTTGCTTTAACACTTGCCTGAAGGGAATTCTCTTTTCAAGTTGTTGGGCGGCCCACTGAGCAACCAGCATAGATAAAATCCATGGATTTTTAATTTCTTTAATGTCAATTTTTATCTCTTTTGCTATATTGGCTTTGGCCAAATCAGCATTTTTTAATTTAACTTCTCCCTGTCGGGCGGTGGAAAATACCTTATCATGGATCTTTTTGGTAATCATTTTTTTCAAGCTTTCCACTCCCTCTCCGCCTCTTCCGATAATCAAACCCGGCCGAGCCGATTCAATAATAATGTTTATTTTATTGGCAGAATGTTCTATTTCTATATTGGAAACCGAAGCTTCAATTAAAATGTTTCGCAAAAAATCTTTGATTAAAAAATCCATTTCCAAATGCTGGGGCATTTTTTTGCCATAAAAACCGCGGACATTCCAGTCTTCAATGCCTTTTATTCTAAATGATTTTGGATGTACCTTGTGACCCACGTTATTTTACATTTGACTTTTGACATTTAACATTTGACCAACGAATTACGTTCCGCTGTCAATTGTCAATTGTCAATTGTCAATTGTCAATTGTGACTTTTTATTTCTTCTTAACTATTTTCTTTGCCTTTATTTCTTTTTTAACTACTGGCTTTTCTTCTTTCTTGGGATTTATTTCGCTTACGGCCAATGTAATATGGGAAGTTCTTTTCATGATCGGATAAGCCCGGCCCCTCGACATTGGAAAAGATCTTTTTAACTTTGGACCTTCGTCAACCCAGATTTTTGAAATTTTAAGATTGGATTCTTCCAGGTGAAAATCATTGACGGCAGAAGCAACGGCACTATTGAGTAATTTTAACACCGGGTCAGCTGATCTTTTTACCGTAAATTCCAAAAGAGCGCGGGCTTCTGCCACATTTTTGTTTCTAATCAAATCAACAACTTCTTTTGATTTTCTGGGGGCGGTTCTTAAATTTCTTAAAAATACTTTAACTTCCATGATATGGCTACGAAATACGAATCAAGTACGAATATACGAATGAAAACGTTTTTGGTATTGGTATATTCGTAAAAAATTCGTATTTCGTAGCAAGTTTTATGGTTTTTTGGTTTCAGCCGCAACCTTAGCTGATGCTGAAGCTTCGGCCTGTTGTTCTAAACCTTTTTGCATCTTGCCTCCATGCCGTGAAAATTTGGTTGTAGCGGAAAATTCTCCAAGCTTATGGCCCACCATATCTTCTGAAACGTACACTGGGACAAATTCTTTGCCGTTATGCACTCCAAAAGTAAAACCAACCATTTCTGGTGAAATCGTTGAATGGCGAGCCCAAGTTTTAATGATGACTTTTTCGTCTTTTCTTACCCTTAAGACTTTTTCCATCAATCTTGGATCAATATGGGGACCTTTTTTTAAGCTTCTTGACATAATTTAGTTTATAAAGTTTGTAAAGTTTCTAAAGTCTTTAAAGTTCGTTGTGCTTTATGAACTTTATAACTTTAAGAACTTTATAACTATTTTTTCTTTCTTCGGCTAATTATATACTTATTCGTCCACTTTTTCTTATATCTTGTTTTTACTCCCAAGGCTGGCTTTCCCCATGGAGTCTTTGGATGCTTCAGTCCAATCGGCTGGCGCCCTTCTCCTCCTCCGTGTGGATGATCAACCGGATTCATGGCACTTCCTCTGACATGCGGCCTTCTGCCTTTTAGTCGGGATTTTCCCGCTTTGCCTACTCTATAAAACCTGTTTTCTGGGTTTGAGACCATTCCAATGGTAGCAAAACAATCATTTTTCACTTTTCGTACTTCACTTGAAGGCATTTTCAAATTGCAAAATCCATGTTCGTGGGCCAATACCTGGGCGCTATTTCCGGCCGATCTTACTAAAATACCTCCTTTGCCCGGCTCCAATTCAATGTTATATACCGGCGTTCCCACAGGAATATTTTTTAATTTCATTCGATTGCCTGAAGTAAGTGGCGCATTTTCAGAAAAAACAACGCTATCACCTACTTTTAATCCCTGCGGAGCTATGATGTATTGCTTTACTTTATCCGAATATTCAATTAATGCAATAAAGCCAGTTCTATTTGGATCATATTCAAGAGCAATCACCTTAGCTGGCGCATCCATTTTAGTTTGTGAAAATTCAATTATCCTATACAGTTTTTTTACTCCGCCACCCTTGTGCCTTACGGTAATCCTCCCCGAAGCTTTTGATCTTCCAACGCTTCGCCTTACATATTTTAACAGCGATTTTTCTGCGCGTTTTTTTGTAAGCAAAGAAAAGTCAATTCCGGTCATACCTCGTCTGGATGGAGTTGTAGGTTTATATGTTTTCATAATATGATAATGCTGCAATTGTTCTAATGTTGTAGTTGTTGTAATTGCACGTTACGCTTTTGCATTCTAACATTACAACAGTTATAACACTAGAACAATTCTATCTTCTGGCCTTCCTTAATGGTTACGACGGCCTTGGTAAACGCCTTTTTAAAACCTTCGGTTCTTCCAATTCTTCTTTTCTTGGGCGGTATTTTTATCATATTTACATCTAGCACATCAACTCCATAAATTCCTTCTACCGATTTTTTAATTTCAAGCTTATTGACATTGTGATATACCTTAAAAGTATATTTATTCTTATCTGCCAGGTAGGTCGCTTTTTCAGAAATATGGGGCTCTTTTACGGTATTATAAGAAAATGTTCCAACACTCTTTTTACTTTGGCGCGGGGGTGTTTTAATTTCTGCGCCTTCTTCTAATTTTTCTGCAACCAAAGCCTTCGAAACTTTCTCCGTTTTTGAACCAGGGGCAGACTTATCCCTGGCTTTTTTATTTTTTAAAAAATCTAATAATGCCATAATTTTGCTACGAAATACGAATCAAGTAATAATATACGAATGAAAAACGTCGTGGTAATTCGTATATTCGTAAAAAATTCGTATTTCGTAGCCCTTATTTTAGAAAAGTCTCTTCGATATTTTTAATGCCTTCTTTAGTGACTAACACATATTTATAATTCAACAAATCCACGATATTTAAATTCCGTGCTTCTGATACTCCGGTTTTTTTAATATTCCTTGAAGCTAGATACACTTTTTTATCATTATTAAGCGAAACTACCAATCGCGATGCATCTTTAACGGGAAGCTTTTTTATCAGGCTAGCCATTACTTTTGTCTTCAGTGAATCTATTTCCATGCTATCAAGCACCACTAATAAATTATTTTTTGCCTTTTCAGACAACACCATAAACAAGGCTTTCCTTCTCATTTTTGTCGGAACATCTTTGGTGTAATTTTTATCATTTCTGGGACCGCCTGAAACTCCTCCTCCCTTCCAAATTGGGGATCTAGTAGATCCGTGCCGCGCCCTTCCGGTGCCTTTTTGTCTCCACGGCTTTTTTCCGCCTCCCCGCACTTCTCCCCTAGTTTGAGTATGGGCCGAAACTTGCCGATGATTTGCAGTTTGTGAAATTAACACTTGGTGCACCAAATCAGCGTTCATGGGAACTTGGAATATTTCTTTTGGCAAAACAGCGCTTCCTGAAACTTCGCCTTTTTGATTGTAAGTGTCTACTTTCATTTTTGATTGACAAGTGAAATCTGTTTTACTATACTGAATATTGTGTTTAAAAATATACCTTTTTACATTCCACTTCCACCAGAGGAGAATCATGATGAACCTCTACCAGGAAATGCGAGCCGAGAGGAAGGTTGCTCCTATTCAACTGGGCATCCTTGCAGGGTTTGGCGTCTGGTGTCTGATTAAATATTTAATTCACTAACCACAACCAGTTTTCGCCAAACCAGAACCCCCATGCCAATTCGGCAGTGCGGGGTTTTTTATTGCCGAGGATAGCGAAGTGAGTGCAAACCGCAATTTGCATTCACCAGCGACGCAAGCAATACAGGGTTAATGCCCTTTATTTACCACTGATCTGAAGCAATGTTCCTATGTGTCCTGGAATGGCACCCTTTAAAGCTAACATATTATGTTGCACATCAATTTTGGCAACTTTCAAATTCTTGACAGTCACTCTTTCAAAACCCATTCGGCCTGGCATTTTTCTTCCTTTAATAACGTGTTGGGGAAACCGCTGTCCGATTGATCCAATCGTTCTTGATTCGTGCTTGGCTCCGTGGGTTGAATTCCTTCCAGCAAAACCGTGTCTCTTTACCCCTCCCTGGAATCCCTTTCCTTTTGAAGTACCAACTACCGTTACTGTATCTCCTTCGGCAAATACCGAAACCAACACCTCATCTCCTACATTAGCGGCATCTTCAGTCTTCGCTTCTTTGATGTGGCGATACTCTTTACCCTTCATTGACTTTCCAATTTTATTTTTCTTTTCAATTTTTATAAATCCGAGTTGCAGAGCATCATACCCTTCTTTTTCTTTTGATTTTTTCTGCAAAACCATACAAGGCCCCGCTTCAACCAAAGTCACCGGAATAATATTTCCTTTTGCGTCAAACATCTGGGACATTCCAATTTTTTTTCCAAGGATGAACTTCATGTTTTTTTTACGAAAAAATCTCCTACGAATTACGAATCTTTCCGAATTACGAATTCGTAAAATTATAACTAAATACCGGGCGTTCGCCCGGTAAATTCAAAAAATCTTGAATATATCTGCGGACTTTTCTCTTTCTGCCAATTGGCGGACAAGAGTAGTATCTCACGATTGCTTTCTAAGTCTATTAAATTTTAATCGAAATGTCAAGCCCGTTAGAAACAGCTCGCCCTCAGGCCCTTCGGGCGCGTTAGCGCGGGCGCGGTTTCTAACGGGCTCAACCCCCTTTCTTTAAATCTTTATTGATATATCTACCCCTGAAGGTAAATTCAAATCCCTCAATGCTTCAATAATTCCTTCGTTCGGATTTAAGATGTCAATAATCCTTTTATGGACCCTCATTTCAAACTGTTCTCTGGCATTTTTATGCACAAAAGTTGAACGGTTAACGGTATACTTTAACACTTCTGTTGGCAATGGCACGGGTCCCACAATTTCAACTCCATGGCGATTAGCAATATCAATAATCTGGCGCACCGAATTATCGATGATTTTATGATCATAAGCTTTCAATTTTATTCGAAGCTTAGCCATCATCGGCACCGTGGCTTCTTTTGGAGCATCCGCTTCCGGCTTGATTGCTTTTTTTCTTGTAACTGCCTTCTTTGCTATTGCCATAATAACTTTGAATTACGAAATACACTTTGAAAAACGATTTCGGGCCTTTTCCCCAAATTTGGGTCAAAAATTAGCAATAATTTTCAGGCGGAGCCTTTGGCTAAGCCTGAAAATTCTATCAAATTTTTGCCTTCCAAATTTGGGGAAAATACCCCGAAAGTATTTCGTGATTCAAAGTTTAAAGAACCAACAGATTTAATTATTTAATAATTTTCGTTACCACTCCTGCGCCAACGGTTTTACCTCCTTCCCTGATGGCAAACTTTGATTTTTCCTCCAAGGCAACTGGCACAATTAATTTAACCGTTAATTGGGCAGTATCTCCCGGCATAACCATTTCAGTTCCGGCAGGCAAGGTTACATCTCCGGTAATATCTGAAGTTCTAATGTATAATTGTGGTTTATATCCAGTGAAAAACGGAGTATGCCTTCCGCCTTCGTCTTTTGAAAGCACATACACTTCCGCTTCAAATTCAGTATGAGGAGTAATTGATCCAGGTTTTGCCAATACTTGCCCTCTTTCAATATCTTCTTTTTTCAAACCTCGAAGCAAAATTCCCACATTATCTCCAGCCTGTCCTCCGGCTTCCAAGCTTTTTTGGAACATTTCAACCGAAACAACGACGGATTTTTGCGTTGGCCTGATTCCTACAATTTCCACTTCATCGTTTTGTTTGATAACTCCCCTTTCAATTCTACCAGTGGCAACCGTTCCTCGTCCTTCAATAGAAAATACGTCTTCAATAGCCATCGCAAAAGGCTTGTCTAATTCGCGGGTAGGTTCTGGAATATAATTATCGCAAGCATCCAATAATTCAACGATTGGCTTGGCAGCGGCATCATCAAGAGAAGTTGCAGCTAAAGCTTTAACGGCTGAACCCCTGATAATTGGCGTAGTATCTCCTGGAAACCCGTATTTTTTCAATAATTCACGGATTTCAGATTCAACCAAATCCAAAATTTCTGGATCATCTACCATATCGCATTTGTTCATCCATACCAAAAGGCTTGGCAAACCAACTTGCTTGGCCAATAAAATATGTTCTTTGGTTTGAGGCATCGGTCCGTCTGGAGCTGATACCACTAAAATTCCGCCGTCCATTTGAGCGGCTCCGGTAATCATGTTTTTAATGTAGTCAGCGTGTCCCGGGCAGTCAATTAAGGCATAGTGCCTTTTTGGAGTTTCCATTTCCAAGTGAGTGATAGAAATCGTGACCCCTCGAGCTTTTTCTTCCGGAGACTTATCAATTTCATCAACACCTTGTCCGGACGACTTTAAGCCACGTAATTTGGTTACGTGCATAATTGCGGCTGACGTGGTAGTTTTTCCATGGTCAACGTGGCCGATGGTACCAATGTTTACGTGAGGTTTTGACCTCTCAAATTTTTCTGCTGCCATTTTATCATGAAACACATAACATGAAACATGGAACAAAACAACGAAATCGTTTTTTGTTACGTGTTATGTGTTACGTGTTATGTGAAATTTATTTACTCTATTAATACTATTATACTATTTTTAATAAGTCAATACAATGTGGCCGGTTTTACATTTTTATTGACAAATGCCGATTATTGTAATACATTGCATGCAGGTCATTAACAGGCTCGCCCGCACTTATAAGGAGAAATCATGGGCAAGAAAATCCTCTTAAGAAAGATCAAAGAAAACGATTATTCAAAAGAGGGCGAAAAAAGGATGAGAAATCTTAATAAGCTTCTTGCAGGCGGGTGGAAAATAGCCCGCTTAAGGTCAAACCCTCGGAGCGACGAAATCAATGTGCATATGGTAAAGCGTAAAAAGAAACCCGCCACGCGCAAAACTGTGTAACAATGCTCATGTGCGCCAAATATAGAAACTGGCGCTCTTTTTTTACAAATTTTTAAACGAATAAATAAGACCTATTGAAAAAAAACGCCCCTTTCTGCGCCCTTTTTCTTAAAACAGGCTAATATTCAAATTTCATATCCAGTTTTTCGGCCACCTTTTCCAAAAATTTTTCGAGTCTATTTACTTTGTGAGTTAGCATGGCCATTTCCTGAAAATACGTATCTGCTTTTTGGGCATATGTATCAACAGAAGTTTGCAGATCATTAAAAGATTTTTTTAAAGAAGCAATATCTACCTTATCAGCTTTATCTGTTTTTACTTCAACTAAATCCAATCCAATTTTATTGAATTTTTCATCTAAATACTGAATTAACTCTGCGTAACCTTCGCTCATACTTTTAAAATCTATTTTATATTATGCTCTCATTATAATCCTCCAGAAAAGCGTGTCAAATTTGACAAATCCTGAAAAAAAGATTAACGTTAAAAATCGCTCATTTCCAACTTCAACCGTATTGAGGAGGACTATTCGATGATCCGAACAGAAATCTATTTGGAGACATTCGAAGAAACAAATACGCAGGTTGCGGGAGAATTTTTACTTTCAGCTCCTAAATTGAACGCAAGCCGACTCTTTGGTTTCGTGATACAAAAACCAGAAAAAGATCGACCCGAAACAATGGTTATCACTATCACCAAGAATGGCAAAGTTTGCATCGAGCAACACGGAGAGGCACCGACGCGCGAGTTCCTGGCGAAATGCTCGTGGGAAGAGAAGATTCCCCTCGTGGCGCTCAATGCTATTCTTCTGGCGTATCGCGGCAAACTCAATGAGCTTGGCGGTGTGAAAGCGGCATCAATTGCAACCCCAATACAAGACGAACTGCTTGATGATCTGCTAAAAGCTCTTTCTTGAACCGCTCTTTTAATTAATCAACCCACCCCCAACTTCGTGTTGCGGGGTTTTTTCTTGTAAAATTTTACTATTTCGTCTTCCCCTCAATAATCTGTTGTGCCACATTTGAAGGCACTTGCTCGTAGGAATTAAACTCCATCGTAAACGATGCGCGGCCTTCTGTTAGAGAACGAAGGGCGGTCGCATACCCAAACATTTCGGATAATGGTACCATGGCATCCATCACTTTCATGCCAGCCCGTTCATAGGTTTGTTCAATTTTTCCTCGGCGAGAATTTAAGTCAGAAATAACTGGGCCAAAAAATGCTTCCGGAGTGATAACTTCGGTTTTCATAATCGGTTCCAAAATCACCGGTTTGGCGCGCTTGGCACCGGCTTGCAGGGCAATAGATCCGGCAATCTTAAAGGCAAATTCTGAAGAGTCAACATCATGGAAACTTCCATCAAACAAGGTAACTTCTACGTCTACCATCGGATAACCAGCCACAATTCCCTTATCTAAAGCCTCAATAATACCTTTTTCGGTTGGCTTAATAAATTCTTTTGGAATGGCGCCTCCCTTAATTTCATCAATAAACGAAAATCCAGCGCCCCGTTCCAACGGCTTTAACCTAATGCACACATGGCCATACTGCCCTTTTCCGCCAGACTGCCTGACATATTTTTCTTCGGCTTCGGCTTCGCCGGTAATCGTTTCTTTATAAGCCACTTGAGGCCGGCCAAAGTTAGCATCGACATTAAATTCACGGCGCAATCGATCTTGAATAATATCTAAGTGCAACTCTCCCATGCCAGAAATAATGGTTTCACCGGTTTCTATATCTTCCTTAATTCTAAAAGTCGGATCTTCTTGAGTAAGTTTTCTAATCGACATGATTAATTTTTCTTGGTCAGCTTTGGTTTTTGGCTCAACCCGCATAGAAATAACCGGTTCTGGGAAAGAAATCTTTTCCAAAATCACTGGCTTGTCTTTGTCGCACAATGTATGGCCAGTTGAAGTATCTTTCAATCCAACCGTAGCGCCGATTTCGCCGGCATAAAGCACATCTAATTCTTCCCGTGAATTTGATTTCATCCGTAAAATCCGGGCAATTCTTTCTTGCTCGCCCGTTACTGAATTTAAGACATAGGTTCCTTTATTTAGGGTTCCAGAATAGACTCTAAAAAACGTCAGCTGGCCCACAAAGGGATCCGTGGCAACTTTAAACACCAAAGCCGCAAATGGTTCAGTATCAGAAAATTTCCTTTCTATTTCGGCACCGGTTTTAGGATCGGTTCCCTTAACCATTCCAATATCCATAGGGCCGGGCAAGTAATCAATCACGGCGTCTAAAATAAACTGGGTGCCTTTATTTTTTAAAGCACTGCCGCAAAATACCGGCACTAATTTAAAAGCCAAACAAGCTTTTCGCATGGTTGCCATTAATTCTTCTTGTGAAATCTCTTCTCCGCCCAATAATTTATTTGTTAATGTGTCGTCTTCGCCGGCGATCCTATCTACCATTTTTTCGCGCCAAGCCTTGGCTTTTTCCATCATTTCAGCTGGAATTTCTTTTTCAACTACTTTCTCTCCTTTTTCACCTTCAAAGTGAATGGCTTTCATCTTAAGCAAATCAATAACCGCAGATAAATTTTCTTCTTCTCCAATGGGCAATGTCATGGCCACCGCATTTTTGGTCAATTTATCTAAAATAGACTGAAAAGATTTTTCAAAACTGCCGCCCATGCGGTCTAATTTATTAATAAAGCAAACCCGCGGCGTGCCGTATTTATCAGCTTGGCGCCAAACGGTTTCAGACTGGGGCTCAACTCCGGCCACGCCGTCAAAGACAACTACGGCTCCATCTAAAACCCTTAATGATCTTTGTACTTCAGCCGTAAAGTCAATGTGACCAGGAGTATCAATTAAGTTCATTTGAATCCCCTTCCAGTGCATGGTGATCGCAGCAGCGGTAATGGTAATTCCCCGTTCTCGTTCTTGAGGCATCCAGTCCATTACGGTGTCGCCTTCGTGCACTTCTCCGATTTTGTGGGACACGCCGGTATAAAACAAAAGGCGCTCGGATACCGTTGTTTTACCGGCATCAATGTGGGCGATGATTCCGAAGTTTCGCATTTTTTCGATAGGATATTGTCTACTCATGAATTTTTAATTTCTAATTTTGAATTTTTAAATAATTTCTAATCAATTAATTGACAAAATATTATTAGTAATATAGTATGTATATAGCTCTCTAACTTGGCGATTTCTATCTCTCAAGGAGAATCCGCATGAATCTCTTTTTTCGCTTCTGTACGCTATTATTCATGACTGTTGGATCTTTTATATTTCTGGCGGGAGTTTTTATGGGTACTTCTGAATCAACAGACAGAGAAAAAAATCGTATCGATGCAATCTATATCATGGTGACCGGAATAGGGCTTTGCTTGGTCACCAAAGCGGTTACCGAGATGGAAAAAAAATAAACAAAATTGTTAAAGAGGTGCCGAATTAAGTAGGCGCATACCCCACACCAGAACTGGAACGGGGTCTTTTTTTTACAAAATTTTCAAAATTCTATTAATTTTTCTCTAAATTCCTTTTCATCTACTTGGGCTAAATCCAAAATTCCTTTTAATGTTCCGGGTGATAATTCTTTATGCAAGGAGTTTGGCTACCCCTTTGTGAAACAAAGAAAAAGCCAAACTCCTTGCATAAAACTTTAATTACTATTTTAGCAGAAAGTGGCTTAGCCATATTCTAACGATACTGCAATTCAAAGGTGGTGATTAAAGAAGGTACTTTTGAAAGATACGTTTTAACCTTTGGATTATCTTCTAAATAAAGCTCTACTGCTTCTTTTAAATTTTTTTGCGCACCTTCAATGGTTTTTCCTTGGCTAACCACTCCTAATTCAACACAGTGAGCTACATACCATTTTGATTCCTTATTAATAATAGCGGTAAACTTATATGACATAGGTTTATTTTAGCCTATTTTTAATCAAAGTCAATTTTTGGATTTTTAGCAAAAATACTATTGACCACTTAACAAGATTTTACAATATGATATAATCAATCCAAGAGGCAGTATGAGTAATTTTTACTAAATACGATGCCTCGTATTTAGGGGGAGGCCATGATACAAAGCGTGGATCATTTAAGGGTGCAAGATACAGATTCTTTCATGATTATCTTGATTCCTCAAAATGAACAAGACCAAAAAGATCTTGTAAAATTGCTCGACGAAGGTATTTTATCAAGCTACTCGCTTATATTGGGCTCGCAAAGAAGTGAGGACAAATTCGAGAAAGCTGAAATAGCTTTGTTATCAAGCGAATCGCCAAAGGAGCGCACTGAATCTTTTGCCATGGCTGTTTCGCAACAGGACACCGAAATCAACTAGGTGCCCTTTTTTTGTAAAATCAGATTGCTTCGCCACGGCAAGTCGCGATGACGAATACTTTTATTCGTATATTCGTATTTCGTAGTTATCTTGCAAAATGCGCGAAAGCTTTGTTGGCCTCGGCCATTCGGTGGGTGTCGTTTTTCTTTTTCATGGCGTTGCCTTCGTTATTTGAGCAAGCAATTAATTCTTCGCTTAATTTTATCGCCATACCCTTGCCCTTTTTGGCGCGGGCGGCGTCTAAAATCCATTTAATCGCCAAATCTAACTTCCGCTCTTGCCGGACTTCCATAGGAACTTGATACGTCGCTCCCCCAACCCGTTTTGGCTTAACTTCTAAAACCGGAGAAACATTTTCAATCGCTTTATTAAAAACTTCCAGAGGCTCTTTTTGGGTTTTTTCTTTGATCATATTAAAAGAATCGTACACAATTCGTTGTGCAATGGTTTTTTTGCCAGACTTCATGACTTTATTGATAAACTGAGAAACCACGAGGTCATTATAGACCGAGTCTGGTGATAATTTGTGTTTTTTATAGGCTCTGCGCATTGGAATTTCTAATTATTAATTTCTAATTTCTATTAAATTTCTAATCATTTAATTTCTAAACGTGATTGAAAATTCACGTATTAATAATTTAATGAAAATTAGAAATTAGAAATTGAAAATTATTTCTTCAATTTTGTACCGTAACGACTTCGTCCCTGCTTTCTATTTTCAACTCCGGCGGTGTCTAACACTCCCCGCACAATGTGATACCTAACTCCTCCCAAGTCCTTAACTCTTCCACCACGAATTAATACCACCGAGTGTTCTTGTAAATTGTGTCCTTCTCCGGGGATATAAGCGGTTACTTCCATGCCATTGGATAATTTAACCCTGGCTACTTTTCGCAAAGCTGAGTTTGGTTTTCTTGGAGTTTGGGTAAACACTTTCACACATACTCCTCGTTTAAATGGAGACGGATAGGTTGATGGCTTGTTTTGCAAGGCATTAAAACCGTAATGCAAAGCCACGCCCTTCTTTTTGGCTTTAATCGGCTTTCTAGGTTTTTTAATGAGTTGATGGATAGTAGGCATTCTTTTGGAGTAGTCACGAATATACTAATACGTTCAAATATACAAATGTTACAAATATACAAATGTGTGCCGTGCCGTGACGTGAACGTGATTTGTATATTGGTAAAATTCGTATATTACTTTAGATTTGTATATTCGTGATTACTCCTTTAAAAATAAGAAGCGCACTGCGCTCAATACTCACTAGTGTATCAGAAAATAAAAATAGAGTCAATATTTACGATATTATATTCCCGTAATTAAGCGCACTAAATAGGCCACCAGGTAATTTACCCAATCCAATAATCCCGAAAAAAGAAGGAACATTAAAATGATAATTCCGTACTGCGAAATAAACGCTCTGGCTTTTTGAAAACTATCAGGCAAAAATTTAAAAAATATCCACGAACCGTCAAGCGGAGGAATGGGGATTAAATTAAATACAGCCAGCATAATATTGAGCCTTACGACTAACAGGAATATTTCACCTAGTTTGGAGCCCGATAACGTGGCAAAAAATTCTTGCGGAATGAATCTTATTAACAAACCAAAAAAGACTGCTAATAATAGGTTTGATAAAGGGCCGGCAATTGATACTTTTAATTCTCCCCATGTTTGATCCCTAAAATTATAGGGGTTGACCGGAACCGGCTTTGCCCAGCCAAAAACAAACGACCCTCCGGTTGATATAAAAAGTAATATGGGCAACAAAACCGACCCAAATATATCAAGGTGAGGCAAAGGGTTTAAGGTAAGACGGCCTGCATATTTGGCCGTTGGGTCTCCCAGGGAATTAGCCACATAACCATGAGATAATTCATGGATGATAACCGAAAAAAGGAGGATAATTAAATAAAAAATAATAATAGGGTCGAACATAACTTATTAATTCAAATTTCAAGCTCATAATACCAGATATTGCAAAAAATAGAAAGTTAGGATAGAATACAGCTAAGTTAATTTTCAATTTCTAATTTCTAATTTCTATTAAATTTATAACTTGGTGAATTTTCAAACAGGTTTAGGAATTAGGTCATTGAAAATTTAATAGAAATTAGAAATTAAGAATTAGAAATTCATAATATGGCAAGCAAAATATGCGCTATTTGCGCTAAAAAATCCGGAATGTCTTGGTCTTTAGTTAAACTAAGGGGCAAGTACAATCCGACTCAAAAGATAAGAAAATACCCAAATTTACAATGGGTCCGTTTGATTACCAGCGGCAAGCGGGTGTTGGCTTGCACAAAGTGTATGAAGGCTATGGCAAAATAGCATTATAGGACCCATTGTCACAAAGGGGGTCGGGGAAATTGGGTATTTCCCCGTGTAGGAAATTATTCAAAACCGGCAAGACGCGAGAATTGCGGGCTTGACCCGAATTCCCGTCTCAGGGTTTTGAAGGAGCGAAGCGACGCAATGGGTCAGGTTAATGACGGGTAAAAAAGAACGGGTACTAGCCTGCACAAAATGTATGAAGGCGATGACACTTTAAATCCCGAAATGCCCGTTTTAAACCGCTCTTCGGGTCTTTTACCAGAATTTGGGCTATAAATTTGCTATAATTTTCAGCCGGACGCGTTGCGTAAGCCTGAAAATTCTATCAAATTTCTATCTCCAAATTCTGGAAAAATACCTCGAAGGCATTTCGGGATTTAAAGTGTGACAAGGACCTAATACTTAGAATCATCATTAAAATTTGAAACAAAAAAAGCGGCAAGATCCCGCTTTTTTTGTTTCAAATTAGCCGTTTAATTTACTTTGAATTACGCTGATATTTTATTGAGAATCAGCTGCAACAGATTTTTAATTTCTTCCCTCCCCTCTTCTTCGGTTTTTACCCCAACGAATTTTTGCCATTCATCGTAAATTTCTTTGTCTTGCGTGTCTCGCACCGCATTTTCAATTTTCAACCGGTCTTCAAACGAAATTTCTCCCGTGGCCCGCAATACTTTATTAATAAACAGATTAGCAAAATCCAAAACCTTGGCCCGCACATGGATTGATTGAGCAAGCTCTTGGGTCTTTTTCTTTTGCAAAAAAAGCTCCATGCCCAGGAAAAAATTCGCAAGCAATGATAGAGCTAAAACGGCAACAATGATGACAATGGCTAATTTGAATCTGTCCATAATTTTTTTTCGAAAAAATTTCCTACGAATTACGAATTTTATCGAATTACGAATACCGTATTCGTAAATTCGTAATTTGCAGGCTAATTATTTTCTAATTTTACCGCGAATGATTAAATAACACAATAATAAAAATATCAAAGCCAATAAGATAGTTTTCCAGTCAAAATAGGCCAGCCACCAATTCTTGCTTTTCAATTCAATATTCATGTGGATGCCGTTACCTTGCTTGACGGTCAAAACTTCAGACTGGAACGTAGCATAGTTGGGCGCCGCCACTTCTATATAGTACAATCCCTCGGGCACCAAAAATGCGTACTTACCGGTTTTGTTGGTAATTTGGGGATTTTCCTGTTGGAAATCGGCCGCCGGCCAAATTTCGTATTGTTTGCTTTCGGGATTTAGCCAGTACAAAGAAACGATCGCTCCATTAATACGCAATTCCCCGCCCATCACACTGCTGTAAACATAGCCTTCCGGGTCCACCACCACGACCAATCTTATTTCTTTATCTCCAACCTTGATATCTTTGTACTTCATAATCGTGGTGACTTCGTATTCGCCATCAACTGCTGGAGCTTTAATGTTGGCAGTCCAAATTCCATCTTTGTCTTCGTCTTGATAATCAAATTCATCTAATAATAATTGAGTTTCAACTTTTGGCGCGCCCTGTGAAGAAGCCACTAAATCAGGATTTGAAAAAAGCAATGATGCCGAGAAAATGTTGCGTGGTAATTCAAAGGCGGTTGGCGCTGGCTGTTTTGATTTTAAAACCAAATATCCTTTTACACTGCTGACCGGCCCATCGGGTTTTACGGCCAGCTTAATTTCTTGGCCAGAAATGGTATTAATTCGTTGTTGCAGTTTTCCCTGGTCATTGATAGACAAAATAATATTAAAATCAATCAGCTCGTTAGCGGTTCTAGCAAAGACAATTTCAGTTGGAATAACCTTTTTGATATTCGCCCCGATTTGGGCCAAGGGAATATTTTTTGGCAACGCAAATTGAACTGGCGCTAATTCCGTTTTTGCTAATCCCCCGCCTTGTAATTTTGGAGCCGTTAAATTACCACCTTCAATAGGCTCTGCTTTGGGAATAGTTCCGCCGCCACCGATTTTTTGCACAATCGTTCTTTTATTTAATCCCGGAACCGTCAATTCAACCCCTTGTAATTTTTGAACCGTTGAATTAACCGTTACAATTCCAGTTTGCTTGAACAATTCATTAACTTCGGGTAATTTTTTGGCCAACGATTTTGTTTCGGTTGGCAAAGGAGCGAAAAGGAATTCCCAGATTGAATCAAAAGCCAAAAGATTCCATTTGCCTTTTAATGAAAGAGGCGCGGCCTTCTTTACGGTTTCTTCTACTGGCGGCAAAGCTGGCGGAGCCGGCGGTTTTAGAGTAAATATCTTACCAATATTATCTTTAATTTCCGTAACACCTTGCCCAATCTGGTCAATAATTTGGCTAATAGGATTTTGAGGCTGGGTCGTATAATTGATGGTTGAGGTAATCACATCAGAAGCCACCCCATAGGCAGTGAAAAACTTAACATAGACCGTTTTTAGACCCTCTCCATCAGTAAGCCTCCAAGATTTTGTTGTTTGATAAGCTTCTTGAATCGCGCCGGCAAAATTCTGATCATTGGAAACTGACATGCTTTTTACATCACTGCCTACCCCGATCATATTTAAGGTAACATCCTGACTGGCAGTTATGCTGCTCCCATTATTAATAGTAAGAGAAAAGTTTCCTTGAGGCTTGTCTAAAGCGCTAAAATGAGATCCGCCTCCGCCACCACTGCCGCCACTGCTTGAAGATGTAACTGTCCAGGTAAGAGTAAATTCGTCGTAATTGGAATTGCCAGCGTTATCAGTTGCGGTCAGCCTAATTACATAAGTGCCGGCAGCACTGGCAGAAATAGTGGTATCTTCGGCCGTATCGGTTCCAAAGGTAATTGTCCCGCCTCCCGATTGCTTGCTCCACTGGTAGCTAGCGATACCGCTTGTAGCATCAGAAACCGTAGCGTCTTGGGTGAAGCTGGCAGATTTTGACTGATCAGTTCCCGCATCAACCGTGGGAGCGGTAGAATCAGTGGTAAACGTACCTGATCTTGGATTAGACGAAGATTGAGAACTATTATTATCTATAATATTTCCATAATAAGTGTGCGAGCCGTCAGTATCAGAAGATTGGACCGTGTAACTACACGAAGGATTGGTGGTGGAAGCTGAAGAAGAACACCACGTGCCCCCCGATCCGCAAGCACTGCCAGTAAAATCGTTGGCCTTGCAGACGTACAGAGTGACAGTATCGCCAGAATCAGGGTCGCTGGCGGTGGTAGTAAAAGTTACGGTGCCTCCGGATTTAATATAACCAGAGGTATTAGAAATAGAAGAAAATGTCGGGGCAGTGTTAAATGTCCAGTTAGTATTGTTGCCCGAATTCGTGGAATTGGTTTGAGCGATAGCCGTTCCGCCGGAGGCATTGGAATCTTTAACGTCAACATAGGTAACATTTTGGCTGCCGTTTACCGTAAGATTCCACTCTGTACCATCTGACTGAGTTCCAGAAGAATCCATAGATCGGAGGGTAAGCACTTTTCCGGAAGCGCCCACTAAGCTGAAGGTTCCGCCGGAAGCGCCGGTTTGGGTTTTGGTGTTTTCAAACATTAAGGTGTCAGCGGAAGCCGAGGCAATATTTTTTGTGAAATTATAAAAGGTGGTGGAACCAAATACTTTCTGGCTCGTGCCATTAAGTGTAACCGTGCCAGTTCGGGCGGTAAAGGTTCCTGAATTGGAGAAGTTTCCAGCAACCGTGACCGAGCACGAAGCCGAGGAACAACCACTGGCTGAAACATCCAGGGTGCCAGCGGTGATGGTTAAGTTATTTGAAGCAGTTAAGGCAGCACCAAGAGTTGTGGTTTTACCCGAGCCATTAATAATGAAATTGTAAAAACTCATCGTGTCGGCAAACGTATTGTTGCCGGTAAGAGTAAAGTTAGATTGCCTTACCGTAAAGGTTCCTGATCGAGACCAGGTGCCGCCAACGGTAACACCATAGTTTGAGCTGGCTTTGGTATCCAATGTTCCGGCAGTGATGGTTAAATTATTGGTAACTCCTAAGCCTCCCTGTAAAGTATAAGTTCCACCACTTCCATTTTGAGTGAGGTTATAAAATGAAGTTCCTCCGGGACTTAGCGTAGCGCTTCCTGACGTTGAAGTTAATGTTACGGTTCCGCTTCGGGCGGTAAAGGTACCAGCATTTGAGAAGTTGCCTCCAACACTGACGGAACAAGAAGCAGAAGAACAGTTAGAAGCCGATACATCTAAAGTTCCATTTGTGATGGTTAAGTTATTAGTAGTAGCTAAAGCATCTTGCAGGGTATAAGTTCCACCAGAACCATTTTGGGTTAAGTTGTAAAAACTGCTGCCGCCAGAAGTTAGTGTGGCTCCTGAAGAAGTGGAAGTAATGGTGACCGTACCGGTTCTTGCCGTAAAGGTTCCAGAGTTTGAAAAGTTAGCTCCAACTGAAATAGCGCATGAAGCCGACGAACAACCACTAGCGGAAGCATCCAGAGTTCCGGCGGTGATGGTTAAGTTGTTGGTGGCAGTTAAAGCTCCGCCAAGCGTGACGGTATTGCCGCTGGCATTAATAGTAATATTGTAAAAAGAAGTGGTATCAGAAAACGTAGAAGTTCCGGTTAAGGTGACCGTTCCTTGCTGTGGCGTAAAGGTACCAGAATTAGACCAGGTGCCACCAACCGTGACGCCGTAGTTAGAACTGGCTTTGGTATCTAGCGTTCCGGCGGTAATCGTTAAGTTATTAGTTGCCGATAAAGCATCTTGCAGAGTGTAAGTACCACCGGTTCCATTTTGGGTTAAGTTGTAAAAACTACTGCCGCCGGAAGTTAGGGTGGCGCCCGAAGAAGTGGAAGTTAAGGTAACCGTTCCCGTGCGCTTAGTAAATGTTCCGGAGTTTGACCAATTTCCTCCAACAGAAACTGCGCAAGAAGCGGAAGAACAGCCAGAAGCCGAGACATCCAGGGTTCCAGCAGTGATAGTCAAGTTGTTGGTGGCGGTTAAAGCCGCACCGAGGGTAACCGTATTGCCACTAGCATTAATAATGAAATTATAAAAACTCATCGTGTCAGAAAACGTAGAAGTTCCGGTAAGGGTGAAATTAGCATTTCTTACGGTAAAAGTACCGCTTCGCGACCACGTGCCGCCAACAGAAACTCCGTAATTAAATGTTGATTTGGTATCCAGCGTTCCGGCGGTGATAGTTAAATTGTTGCTCGTTCCAAGACCACCTTGCAGAGTGTAAGTACCACCCGTTCCATTTTGGGTGAGATTGTAAAAGCTGCTGCCACCCGAATCTAAGGTAGCACTGCTTGAAGTTGAAGTTAACGTAACGGTGCCGGATCTTGCGGTGAAGGTTCCGGAATTAGACCAGTTACCGCCAACAGAAACTGCACAAGAGGCGGAAGAACAACCAGAAGCTGAAACATCCAGGATTCCAGCGGTGATGGTTAGATTATTTGAAGCAGTTAAAGCTCCTCCAAGCGTGACCGTTTTTCCGCTTCCGTTGATTGTCAGATTATAAAACGAAGTAGTATCAGAAAATGTGGAAGTTCCGGTGAGGGTAACGGTTCCTGTTCGAGCAGTAAAGGTACCGCTATTTGACCACGTGCCGCCAACAGAAACTGCACAAGAAGCTGAAGAACAACCAGAAGCTGAAACATCTAAGGTGCCGGCGGTGATAGTTAAGTTATTTGAAGCAGTTAAAGCTCCGCCAAGGGTGACCGTTTTTCCGGAACCATTAATGGCAAAATTATAAAATGAAGTGGTATCAGAAAATGTGGAAGTGCCAGTAAGAGTAAATGTTCCCTGTCGTGGAGTGAAAGTGCCGGAATTTGACCACGTGCCACCAACCGTAAGATTATAATTATTGGTATTATCGGCATCTAAGGTGCCAGCCGTGATAGTTACATTATTATTAGCCGTGGTATCACCGCCCAAGGTTGCTGTCTGGCCAGATTTATCAATGGTTAAGTTGACATACGTCGTCCCTTTAACCGTTTGTGATCCGGTAGAAGTGTAACTGACGGTATTACCACTGGCGGTAGCTGTTAAGGTGGTGATCGTCGGCATACTTCCAGAAAACGTAAGTTGAGCACTTGATCCTTGCGTCAACGTGGTAACCGTCGGTTGAGCACCAGAAAATGTTAATCCGGTTGAGCTGGTAACACTGTTAGTAAGGTTGGTAATCGTAAAAGATTGGGATCCCGAAATCGTTTGAGCGTTAGTGCTAAAAGTATAAGTTCCAGTTCCTGAAGTAAATCCAGAAGAACTATTTTCGGTTAATCCTCCCCTGAATTCAAAAGCGGGGTTGTTGGTTTCGGTCCAGACTCCGCCGCTATTAATAGTGACGGCGCCGACAAAGAGATTTGTTCCGGTGGCGGAGTTGTCGTTTAAGGTGCCGGTGAGGGAGGTGGTGCCGGTAACAGTTAGGCCCAAAGTACTTAATTGCAAAGTTCCGGCCGTGATCGTCAAATTATTATCTACCGTAGTTGCCGCGCCCAATGTTGTGGTATTTCCAGAATTATTGAAGGTTAGTTTGTAAAAAGAAGTAGCGGTTGAATTAAGGGTAAGATCGGCGGCACTGGTTATCACCACTTCCGACGTACCATTGGTAAAAGTACCGCCGGATGTAATGGCAAAAAGTGTCCCAGAAGTACCAGAAAGAGTAATGACAGAGGCGTTGGCAGTAAGCGTTCCAACAGCACCAATGGCCAACGTGGTTCCGCTCAACGATCGGCTCGTACCATCGCTGGTATTTAGCGTGCCATTAATCGTAATGGTACCCAAAGAAGCCGAATTTACATCCATGGTAACCACGTGGCTTGCTGCAACGATGACTGGATCTGACGTCGTTGGTACATGCCCGCAATCCCAAGTGCCGGCGGTATTCCAATTACCAGTCGCCAAAGAGGTGCAAGGGGCATTAGCAAATATCCAACCGCTTCCGGCAGTTGTTACGGAATTATTATCGGTGCTATGTGACCCTGCATACCAAGATGCGCCGCCAGTAGCAATTGAATGTTGAACACTTAAGTAATCAGAAAAAACCGTTCCCGATGCTTTGGAAAGAGTGTGGGTTCCGGTAGTGGTGCTGTTAATAGTAATCAAATTGCCGGAAGTACCGGAAACCGTGAACGTGGTTACGGTTTGAGTAGTGCCCGTGGTAAATAATATGGAATGAGCGGCGCTTCCATCATCTTTAAAATCAGCAAAGGTGTTGCTTCCTGCGATCGTATTTGAAGCCGTACTTGACCCGCGCGAAAAATAAATATTATTAAAGGATGTCACTCCTCCTCCGGAAAAAGTATTTGCGGTACTGCTGGTATCGGTTATTTTTATCGTTCCCGAAGAAGTTAAGGTAAGATTGGTCGTTGTTGAAGTATCCCAAACAGTTCCCGTTCCATTTAATGTCCAAAGGCCCGACCCCATCGTAATCGTGCGGGTGTTGGTATTTGCTGAAGATACCGAAGCGGCGGTAACCGTATAGTTGCTACCCGATGCGCTAAAAGTTCCTTTCGTTACGGTAAGGGCACCGCTGGTAGCCATGTTCGCTCCCAGGGTTAAAGTCCCAGTGGTATTTACGGTAACACTAGTCATGGTGCTGGTAATAGCATCGGCGGACCAAGACACGGTTCCCGAAATATTTAAAGCTCCGGTAACGGTAGTAACCGCACCGGTGGCAGTACCGCTGCCGCTTAGCGTCAAATTAACATACGAAACAACTTTAATGGCTTGGGAGGCAGCACTATATTCAACCGTATTCCCGCTAGCCGTGGCTGTTAGCGTAGTAATAGTTGGAACCGTGTTACCAGAAAAAGTAAGGTACGCGCTACTTCCCTGGGTTAATGTGGTCACGGTCGGCTGGGCACCAGAAAAGGTAAGTCCGGTGGAACTGGTAACACTGTTAGTCAAATTAGTAATCGTGAAAGATTGGGAACCAGATATCGTTTGGGCGTTGGTACTGAAGGTGTAGGTTCCGGTGCCGGAAGTAAAACCAGAAGAACTATCATTAGTCAGTCCTCCCCTAAATTCAAAAGCAGGATTGTTAGTTTCGGTCCAGACTCCGCCACTGTTAATCGTGACGGCGCCAATGAAAATGTTAGTTCCCGTGGCACTGTTGTCGTTTAAAGTTCCGGTAATAGACGATGCTCCGGTGGCAGTAAAACTAGCAGTAGAAAGCTGAAGGCTACCCGAAGATATTGTTAAAGTACCGTTTAAAACGGTATCACCTCCCAACGTGGCAGTACCGCCGGAGCCAGATTTTACAAAGTTGACATAGGTGGCGGCAATGGTAGTTTGGGAACTCGTGGAAGTGTAGCTAACGGTATTTGACGAAGCTGTTGCGGTTAGAGTAGTAATCGTTGGAACCGTGCCGCTAAACGTAAGTTGAGCACTTGATCCCTGCGTCAACGTGGTAACCGTCGGCTGGGCGCCAGAAAAAGTTAGTCCAGTTGAAGAAGTAACATTATTGGTAAGATTGGTAATGGTGAAGGATTGGGAACCAGATATCGTTTGCGCATTAGTATCAAACGTGTAAGTTCCGGTACCAGAAGTAAAGCCCGATGAACTGTCATTGGTCAGTCCACCTTGAAACGTAAATCCTGGGTTGTTAGTTTCGGTCCAGACTCCGCCACTATTAATAGTAACAGCTCCGGTAAAGGTATTAGTTCCAGTAGCAGAATTGTCATTGAGAGTTCCAGTGATAGACGAAGCACCCGTAACAGAAAGGTTGGCGGTAGATAACTGCAGTGTACCGGAAGAAATAGTAAGAGTTCCATTTAACGTGGTATTGCCCCCCAAAGTAGCAGTACCTCCAGCGCCGGATTTTATAAAGTTAACGTAAGTAGCGGCAACGGTGGTCTGGGAACTCGTGGAAGTATATGAAACGGTATTTGAAGAAGCCGTTGCGGTTAGAGTGGTAATGGTTGGCACGGTGCCGCTGAAAGTTAATTGGGCACTTGATCCTTGCGTCAACGTGGTAACCGTCGGTTGAGCACCAGAAAATGTTAATCCGGTTGAGCTGGTAACACTGTTAGTAAGGTTGGTAATCGTAAAAGATTGGGATCCCGAAATCGTTTGAGCGTTAGTGCTAAAAGTATAAGTTCCAGTTCCTGAAGTAAATCCAGAAGAACTATTTTCGGTTAATCCTCCCCTGAATTCAAAAGCGGGGTTGTTGGTTTCGGTCCAGACTCCGCCGCTATTAATAGTGACGGCGCCGACAAAGAGATTTGTTCCGGTAGCGGAGTTGTCGTTGAGAGTGCCGGTGAGGGAGGTGGTTGAATTGGCAGTAAGACTTAATGTGGAAAGTTGTAACGTACCGGCTGAAATAGTCAAAGCACCTCCCGTAGTAATATCATTACCCAACGTCTTTGTTCCCGTCCCGGAACTGGTCATCGCGTCAAAGGTAATCGTACCTGAATTTAACGTGGCGTCTCCGTTGCCCGAAAAGGTGGTGGTACTGGTGCCTCCGATGGTGAAGGTGCCAACTCTGGTAAAAAGAGTTCCCGAGGTTCCGGTGACGGTGAGAGTGGAATTATTAATATCCAAGGTTCCGTTGGATTCAATATCTACCTTGCCGGTGGTTAGGTTGTAGTTAGAAGAGGTAGAAGCGAGTTTGGCGGTGGGACTGTTGGTGGAATCGGGTTGGATGGTGGTGGTGCCGGTGACGGTGTTACTTGCGGTGGCCAAGTTGACCGTGAGAGCCAGACTCGCGTTGGAAGCGGTGGGCTTAATGTTAAAGTTCCCGGCGATGCTGACGGTGCTCGATGGCATGGTGTAAGTAAGACTTCCGACTCCGGTGGTCATCTTTGGCATCAGGCTGAGGTTGCCGTAGGTTTTGGAAGTGACGGTGGTGGCGGCGTTGGAAAGATAGATGACGGTGGAGGCGGAGTCGAGGGTATAGGTTTGAAACGTAGGAAGGGTGCGAGAGGTAGTTGAAGTGGCGTTGCTATCACAAGTAGTGGAAGTATTCGTGGAAGCTCCGCCAAGGCACAGTGTAGTTCCCGAATCTATTTGAAGGGTATTGGTTGTGGAAGCAGACGTGGAAATGCCATAACCTGAGTCGTTAAGCACGCCTCCGGCAATCCAGAGCTTGGCTCCACTAGCATCATCAATGGTAATGGTTTGATTGGCGTTAATAACCGTGGAACCTCCGGTGGTATTAATTTTTAAAATGTGGAACGTGGTAGCAGCTGATAACAGCGATGGCTGGCCAGAAGAAGAGGTGACAACGAACGTAGAAGTGGCAACGGTGAACGTGCCAGCCTTAGTAAAAAGGGTTCCCGAGGTTCCGGTTAGAGTAACCGTGGAAGCCTGGGGAGTAAACGTGCCGGCGGAAGTAATATTAATAGAAGCAGCGGTAAGAGAATAATTAGAGCCCGATACCGTATCCAGCTTTGAGGTTCCTGATGTCGTGCCTTCAATAGTAATACTGCCAGTAACCGTAGTGGTTCCTCCAAGGTTCGCGGTCAGAGCCAGGGCGGAAGAAGCGGTGGGGTTGATATCTAGGTTGTTACTGACGGTGGTGGCGCCGGCGAAGGTGTAGGTGCGGGCGGCGGTGATGGTGGGGGTGAGGGTGAGATTATAATACGTTAATGCGGGAATGGTTAAAGCCATATCATTTTGAAAAGCGACCGTTGAGGTGCTGGCCGTGAAAGTGCCGTTAACGGTTAGTGGAGTAAGTGTTGCGGGAGTAAGGGTAAATGTTGCCCCATCCCAATAATCAGTGGTACCCGAACCTACGTTTCCAAAAGCAGAGGGATTTTCGCTACCTGAACTAGTCAAAAGACGACTTGCTATAGCAACTCCATTTCCATTACTTGGATCAGTTGACCTCATAGTATAGTTTGTCGGTGCGGTCCAGTTGGTAGTTCCCGGCCCTGCGTTACCAGCTTCATTCCATCCCAATGCAATCGCCATTGCAGCAGATGATACCGCAGTTACAGCTGGCGGATCCGGGTTATGAGCACTCGCATTACTCAAAGTGCCACTAGAAGATTGGGCATCGATGGTACCTGTAGTACTAACGCCAGAGAAACCAATAATAAAACATTCACGATAGTGATTAGTATTAGTAAATGTGGTAGCAGCAGCTGAACTGCCACGCACTATATAGCCAACGTTATATCTCCAATCATTATTAGAAGAAATACCGCTATATAAAGAAGTCCATCCCGTGGGCATACTTGGCGTGGTACCTGCGGCAGAACCAACCCAAACCATTCCTACCAATAAATCATTGGCAACGGTACCCGCTGGTTCACCGGGATTACAATTAGTACCAGTATTAATATCCTGGGCTTCTGCGCGAAAGGTAATAGTAGATACAGATCCGGTTAAATTCCATGTTTTAGATCCGGCATCTAGTGTTTGATTTGCGGCTACGGTTGTTGCACCAGTAACAGTGATTCCTCCGGCTCCCGTGGCGGTGGTAGTCGTAGTTCCACTACCATCCCCAAAGGTTAAATTATTAAATGTCCAAGCAGTAGCGCCTCCGAAATTTCCGGTGCCGTCTAGTAAAAACGTTCCTCCGGTCATGGTAATAGTTCCATCACCAGTAACATCTCCTCCATTTACCGTAATGCTAGCGGTACCAGAAAACGTGCCCCCGCTAACAACTAAGTCGTTGCTAATCGTAACTGCCACAGAAGTAACGGTACCGGCTGTGATAGTAAGATTATGATAAGAACTTGTTGGGGCTTTTAAGGTAGCGGTGGCATTATATTTTACGGTGTTTGGAGTGTTAGTAGAAGCATCTAGGGTCCCCGAACCACTATTAGTACTATTCATAGACAAAGTGGAATTTGCTCCCTGAGCCCAGTTACCAGTAAGAGTTAAAACTCCCGTAGATAAAACGGTTCCACTATTGTTATTGGTGGTAGTTCCCGCAGAAACCGTTAAAGCTCCACCAAAAGTAATATTAGTAGAACCAGCCAGGGATTGAGTTGCACTTAGCGTTGCAGTACCTGATCCGGTGTTAAACGTAGTACAGTTGGCGGTGATACCGGCGGCAAAGCTGGTGACGGCAGCGGCAGCAGATAAATCAAAACTGCCGGTGGTGCAAGTGACGGCACCGGTGAATGTTTTAGTTCCCGTGGCACTGGAAACCGCCAGGGTGCCGCCACCCAGAGTAGTGGTACCGGCAAACGTAATAGCAACAGCTCCCATAGTTGTTGTTCCGCTATTAACGGTTACAATTCCAAAAGTATAAGCCCCATCAAGCTGAACGGTACCACTAAAATTAGTAGTGGATCCAGAATTTATAGTAACGGTTAGACAACCAGCACTCATGGTACCAGTGAAATTAAAAGTTCCGCCACTGGCAACGGTAAAAGTTTCTGCTGATCCGGTGCAGGTCAAACCCGCAGAAAGAGTAGCAGTTCCTGTACCAACTGAAAGTTTAGAAATTCTAGTAGAAGAGCTACCAGAAGCCAGGGTAAAGAGTCCACCAACACTCAAAGCACCACCACCTACTGCAATTTCTTTCGTTATAGAAGCCGAGGTCGGGGCATTGATCGTAGCAGCACCCGTTGCTGTAATAGTTATACCGTTGCTAATATTAATAGATGCGGATGCATTACCACCCGTAAACGTAATCGTATCGACGGTAACCGTAACATCGCCGGTTACTGCAACCGCTGCATTAGCTATAGTGACCGTATCGCTGTTTCCACTTTGGCCAGGATAGCCACCGCCACAGCTTGTCCAAGTTCCCGCGGCACTCCAATTGACTGTGCCAGTAGTATTAGTTGCACAAGCGTTACCCGGATCTACAATAAAATCAATGTCAGCGTTAGCGTTGGTGATTTTTAGGTCAAAGACGTCGGTGTCTTGTTCTAAGTTTGTCAGTAAAACCCGATAGGTATCTTCGTGATCAATTACATCAAAGGTAGTAATAAGTTGATCAGTCAAAGCAGAGTAAACTTTTATGGTAACTGGCTGGTTTGGGTCAGTGGGCCGGGCATACAACGTAATATCGTTATTTTGGGTAAGATTTTTTATGAACGTCACACGGACATACTGGCCTTGGGTAACAGCCTGAAAAGTGCCATCCTGTTCTTTAACAATAGGATAAATATCTTCAAGAACATTTTTATCCTGGTCAAGCAAAAAAGCTTTAGAAATATAAATAATGTTAAATTCTTGTTCGGATAAATGCGGAACTACCCATTCTAGGTAATCAAGCTTTCCATTGCCATTAGTATCGTGGGCCGTAAAGGGCATTGGCTGATCTTGATTGTTGGTCCACTTAATTTGAATGTTATCTTCCTGGCCAATATTAAAAATTTCGGGAATCGCAGTAAAAGCCAACACGTTGGTAAGAGGATGTTCTGGATCTTCATTGGGAGCGGAAACGGTAACATTTTTCCCATGGTTAGTTTTTTGTTCGGTAATTACGGCTGCCTGGATTTGATAATCAATTTTAATATACTCTTCTTTTTTGAGTTTGTTGTCAGGATTATTCTGGCCAGAATTTTCCTTATTTTCTTTGTCTGCTGGCTTGTCTGCCGAAGATTTATCGGAGGCGGGAACTTCTCCGGAAACAATTTCAGGAGAATCAGCAATATCTTGATTTGTAGAATCTTGGTTAGCATCATTTGCAGCGGGCGCATCGGGAACAACAGGCGCATCAGAAGCTTCACTATTATTTTCTGTAACAGATTCTGGCGCTGGCGGCGCTTGAGAAGAAACATCTACAAAGGTAGCATCCTTAGTTTTAATAACGCGAACATCGGAAGTTACGGGCTCTTCCTGAATTGGCGCAGATTCAGAAACGGCGGATTCTTCTTGGGTTTTTACGGGATCAGCTGCGTGTTCTGCGGCCGGTGGAAGTTCAACTGGCAGAGACTCAACTGCTACGGGTTCTAGCGCTGGTGGAGTTTCTGGCAAGCCCGACTCATCAAGTGAAGCTAAAAGAAATTGGCCGTTTTTGGGTTTGACAGAAACCGAATGGGAAGGTTTTGTAAAAGATAAAGGATTTTTAAGATTAGAAAAGAGGCTGGTGATTTTTGGAGTTTCTTTTGAAAGAATTTGTTTGGCTTGATCGGCTAAGATGGTTTTAACACTGATATTAGTGGCGCCTTTTGGAAGCTTTACCAAATACTGTCCCTTCTTGCCTTTGGTAATTAAACTTTGCTTGACTAAAACGGTGTATTGGGTAGGCTGATTTATAACCGCCGGCGACAGTTGTTTGATGACAACATCTTTAATGGTGCGGTAATCCCGCTGATGTATTTGGTAGGTTGAAATAAATGAATTGCCGGTTGTTAGTGTTAAAGAAAAAATAAAAAGGGAAGAAACCAGGGCAATAGATTTAATATTGGTGCGGGCGGTATTTTTAAGATGCCAAAATTCCGCCACAAAAACTTTAAAAAACACTGAATCACGAAAATCTTTTGTGGGAAAAAGACCAAAAAAGTAACTTTTAAAACGGAAGTTTTGCAATTGAGAACTAAAAAGATTAAGCAACCATAATTTATGCGCCGGCGCAGGAGAAACAATGCGCACATAAAGACTTGCCGGAGCTTTTGCAACCGTATTTTTATCTTTTATTTTTATGGTTATAATATTATGCTTGCGTTTTTTGGGAGGCATTTAAAAAAGCTGGAAAAAATATAAAATTATTCGTTCATTTTACCATATTTTAATGATGTGAAATATACTAAAAACCACCGTAAAACTGTGGATAACTTCCCAGAAGAAACAAAAACTTTGCGAGGTCATACCTCGCAAAGTTTTTGTTTGCAATTTAGAATAGTTATTCTAAAAAAACATTACTAAAATCTTTCAACTCTTTTTTATGATTTACCCAATTATTTACTTCTTCCCGGCAACCATCCGGACCTCCTAATATGTTTAGAAGAAATTCTCTTTCTGTGACCGAAGGAAAATTCTTTTTATTAAGATAATCAAGATAACTGTGGCGTTTACTATTTTCTAAAAATTCTATTACCTTCTTGGGATTTTTTAATCCTTTTTCCTTAAACCCTGGCTCGATTAAAGCGATTAAATTAGTGTGGATATAGGTAAATGTATTTTTCAACTGTTCATCAGTTTTAATATGAACTGCTCGAAAACGGCTGAAAAGATGCCCCTTGCGATTGTATTTTTGATTAAAATATCTTGCATAGCCAGTACCAACTTTTTGCATAAAATGAGTAATTCCATCATCTTTTAATTGGCGCAGTAAAAGATGCAAGTGATTCGGCATAAAAGAAAAACATAAAATCTCCACCATCTTATCTCTTCTGTCTAGTTGTTCAGAGTATTGCGAGGTCATACCTCGCAAATTTACAGAATCTGATTTTACAAGATCTTCCATTGCCTTTTCCTTTTTACGTTGCTGTCTTCTCAACCATATATTTACAGGGTTGACATTATTAAATTCATAAATAGAAAAAATGCCACGATAAAAATCATCTTCTTTTTCGAAAACAACGCTATCACCCACAGTTCTTAGGACAACATGATAAAATTCATCGTTAACTAATTGTGGTCTTTTTGAAGACATAAATTTTATAAATCTTGCGAGGTATGACCTCGCAAGATATTATATAGGTATTTTATCATTAAACATCGCATCAGAGCAACAAAAAAATCGCACGGATGCGACCTTTTTGTTGCTCTGATGCCCTTATTATATTTCTATGAAAAATATAAGTGGGTGTTCTCAAGTCGCGGCCACAGCCGGAACAGATATTGAACTCCCTTAAGAAAATTAATATAGAATATTATGAGGCTCACCAATTAAGTATTTTTCGTGACGAAAATTAAAAGTTTTGAAGTTGAAAATTATCAAAAGCGAGAAAGCTTATCAGTGAGAATCGATAAGCCGCCGAGCTTTTGGAAATTTTTAACCAAAAGATTTAATGTGCAGTAGAACAATACTTAATTGGTGAGCCTTTCGGAACTTCAGAGCTACTTTCATTATAACTTTTCAAAAAAACGAGTCAAGATGAAAATTGTGGAAAACTATTTTTCTAAAGTATTCAAAACATTTTTGGTGAGCGGTCCGACATTTCCCGTTTGGCGAATACCATATTTGGCCTGAAATTTTTTAACTGACAATTTGGTTATCGATCCGAAATAACCATTCATAATTACAGTGGCGGGAAAAAATCCTTGTTGCAAAAGTAATGTTTGAAGCATTAGTACATCCTCTCCCCTATCGCCGGGCCCCAAATAACGAATGAAGAAATATTGAGGATTTACCAAAATAGGATTTTTTGGTTTTTCAGATTTTGGCAGATATATTACTCGTCCGCCGGCATATTGTTGAGTCGTTCCCGAGGTGCTAAATGTCCAATTAGTATTGTGGCCGGAATCAGTAATAGTAAACCCCGATGTCGTAATTGCCGTAGCATTGGTGTTGTTGGAATCTTTAACATCTAGATAACCGATGGTCCGAGTTCCTTGGGGATCAATATTCCATTGGGTCGGGCTCGAACTTGAAACCAATGAAAGCAGCTGACCGGAAGCGCCCTGGAGCGTAAGAGTTCCGGCAATAGTCTGGGTAGACGAGGCCGTAAAAGTTAAGGTGTCGGCAGAACTGACGGATTTGGTAAAATTATAAAAAGAAGTAGATCCAAAAATCGTCTGACTAGTTCCATTAAAAGTGACTGTACCGGTGCGGGCAGTAAAAGTTCCGGAATTTGCAAAATTTCCCGCAACATTAACAGCACAAGAAGCGGAAGAGCAGCCGCTGGCTGAAACATCGATTGTCCCCGCGCTAATCGTCAACGCTCCCCCGGTGGTGATGGCGGCTCCGAGGGTTTTGGTTCCGGTTCCAGAATTAGTCATGGCATCGAATGTTATCGATCCGGAATTTAAGGTGGCGTCTCCATTGCCCGAAAAGGTGGTGGTACTGGTACCTCCGATGGTGAAGGTTCCCACTCTCGTGAATAACGTTCCCGAGGTTCCGGTAATGGTGAGGGTGGAATTATTAATATCCAAGGTTCCGTTGGATTCGATGTCTACCTTGCCGGTGGTTAGGTTGTAGTTGGAAGAGGTGGAAGCTAACTTGGCCGTGGGACTATTGGTGGAATCGGGTTGGATGGTGGTGGTGCCGGTGACGGTGTTTGAGGAAGTGGCCAAGTTGACGGTGAGAGCCAGACTCGCGTTGGAAGCGGTGGGTTTGATGTTAAAGTTGCCGGTGATGCTGACGGTGCTCGATGGCATGGTGTAAGTAAGACTTCCGACTCCGGTGGTCATCTTTGGCATCAGGCTGAGGTTGCCGTAGGTTAACGAGGTTACGGTCGTAGTCGCATTTGAGAGATAGATAACGGTAGAAGAGGCATTAATCGTGTTAGTGGTAAATGAAGGAAGGGTGTAGGAAGTGGTTTGGGTGGCTCCCGAGTCACAGGTGGCGGTGGTGGCAGAAGTGGTTCCCCCTAAGCAGAGGGTGCCTCCGGAATCAAGTTGCAAGGTGCCGCTGGTTCCGGCGGTGATGGTGCGGTTTTCCTGGTTTAAGACGCCGGAAGCTACATAGAGTTTGTTGCCTGAATTATTGTCGGTGGTGAAAGCCGCTCCGAGGTTAATGACGGTGGCGGCGGCGTTGATCTTGAGGATGTGGAGGGTTGTAGAGGCGGATAATAAGGTGGGGCTTCCGCTTGCAGAAGTGACATCCCATTCAGAAGTGGTGCCAACGGCGGTGAGAGTTCCGGTTTTGGTAAACAACGTGCCGGAGGTGCCGGTGAGGGTGATAACGGAATTATTGGAAGTGAAGGTTCCTCCGGTGGAAATCGTAATAGAGCCTGATGAAAGAGCGTAGTTACTAGCTGAAAGGGTGTCGAGGGTGGAAGTGGCAGAGGTGGTACGCTCAATGGTGGTGGAACCGGTGACGGTGAGCGTTCCGCCAAGGTTAGTAGTAAGAGCCAAGGCAGAAGAAGCAGTGGGGTTGATATCAAAGTTGTTGCTGACGGTGGTGACTCCGGCGAAGGTGTAGGTGCGGGCGGCGGTGATGGTGGGAGAGAGGGTTAAATTATAATACGTTAATGCGGGAATGGTTAAAGCCATATCATTTTGAAAAGCGAACGTTGAGGTACTGGCCGTGAAAGTGCCGTTAACGGTTAATGATTGGCTTCCAGTAATTCCGGATTTCATAAACGTAGCTATCAAGCCGATGCTTTTATCGCTCCCAATCGTTGCGGACCACGAAACACCAGTCGTACTGGTTACATCTTTGTCATACCAGCCATTATTGTTACTAGATCTTTCAGAAGTGGTTCTTTTGGTATATCCCGATACGGTCCCAATGGTAGCATTACCGTTCCAGCCATGGCAAAGGGCAATAACCAATTCATTGGCCTGCGATAACGTAGCTGTCGTTCCGGTACTGCAGGTAGTGGAGTCTCCCGTAACAACCGCATTGCTCGATTTATCAAATCCGGGAGCAAACCCGCCGCTCGTATTACTATATTCAGCAATCGTAATATCGCTAAAAGAACTGCTACCGCTCCAACTTATTTGGATTGTTTCGGCTCCGGTTGAAGGAACAAGACAATAAGCCAAAGCGTAGTTGAAAGGAACACCGCTATTAGCTATGCCACTGGTAATCGTATTCCAGGTGCAACTGACTCCAGAAGAACTGGAAAAAGTAGCCGTTAAATTTGCGGCAGTTGAACCGCTTACCACCAATAAATTTCCCGCAGTTATATTTGAACTCATCGTACAAGTGACTGAATTACTAGCATTAGTATTGACGCATCCTTGAACATAGGTAGAAGAAGTGCTCACTGCTACACCGGTTAAATTCCACGTTTTACTTCCAGCATTTAATGTTTGATTAGCGGCAACCGTTTGAGTGTTGGTGACGGTAATACTTCCTGCTCCGGTAGCCGTGGTTGTCGTAGCTCCACTGCCATCTCCAAAGGTTAAATCATAAAATGTCCAGCCGGTAGCACCACCGAAGTTACCAGTGCCGTCTACTAAAAAGACACTGGGGGCGCTCATGGTGATCGTGCCATCACCGGTGACTCCCCCGCCATTGACGGTAATATTAGAAGTGCCAGAAAGAGTGCCTCCGCTCACTACGAGATTATTGGTTACCGTTACCGCTATCGTTGTTACCGTTCCTCCCGTAATCGTTAAATTGTAGTAAGAACTACTGGGAGCTTTCAGCGTTGATGTGGCGGTATATTTTACCGTGTTTGGCGTATTCGTACTCGTATCAAAAGTGCCTGATCCCGTCGGAGTTGCGCCCAGGCTCAAGGTTGAGTTGGCGCCCTGCGTCCAGTTTCCCGTCAGAGTCAATGCTCCTGAAACGGTGACCGTTCCAGTGTTATTGTTAGTAATCGTTTTAGTTGAAGCGGGGGTGACAGTACCACCGAAAGTGATATTGGTCGAACCAGCAAGAGATTGGTCGGCTGAAAAAGCAGCAGTGCCCGTACCCGTATTAAACGTAGTACAGTTGGCGGTGATACCGGCAGCAAAGCTGGTGACGGTAGCAAACCCTGACAAATCAAAACTACCGGTGGTGCAGGTGACGGCGCCGGTGAAGGTTTTGGTTCCAGTGGCGCTGGAGACAGCGAGCGTGCCGCCGGTAAGACTGGTAGTGCCAGCAAACGATATAGCAAATGCCCCCATCGTAAGTGTTCCACTCGGGATAGATAATTTACCCCAAGTTGCAGTTTGTCCAAGACTACTGGTACCGGTTGAAACTAACGTGGTCGCAGAATTAATAGACAAATCCCCTGCGCCCGTTACAGCTCCGGTAAGGTTAATCGTAGTGGCTCCGGTGGTGGTGAGCCTTAAGTCTGCACTGGCTCCGGCGGTAAATAAAAAGGTAATGCCACCGCTGGCGGTAATGGTTCCGGTACTTGCGTCAAGATCTGCATCGCAATTACTAGAATCGGCAGCAGTATTTTCGATGGTAATAAGACCTGTCGCATTTAAAGTTCCTGTTCCAACCTGCAAATCACTTGCGAAGCTGCAGTTGGCAGCAGTTTTTATGGTTACAGCACCGTTTACATTAAGTGTATTTCCGTTTAATTTTAGTGTACCGCCGTGGCTGATAGGACCTATAATTAAACTAGCTATGGTAATGGAACTCGTATTAAGCGTAAATGTGTTACCACTTTGATTAGTATTACCAATAGTTACCGTATCGCTATTTCCATTTGCGGGAGAGCCGGGATAACTGCCATTGCAGCCAGCCCAAATACTGGTGTCGGTCCAGTTAAAATTACTGTCATTGGTTCCATCGTCATAGCAGGCATAAGCTCTGGCTTCTTGGATTTTTAATGGCGTTGCGGGCAAATAAAAAAACACCACCGTGCAAGTAAATATTCCGGCAAAAATAACTGACGTTGAAATTTTTTTAAAAGCCATGTGGTAAATTAAAAATGATACACTCTTTGAATCACGAAATGCTTTCACGGCATTTCTTTATTTTAGCATATTTTTAATTGCTAAAAAACAAGAAGTTGTGAATAAATTAACACAAAAAACGGTACGAGGTACGTTTTTGTAATATTTTCTTTCTATTCTTCGCCAAGCGTGTATTTAGTATAACTTGGCTTATGGCTTACCAATTCTTCAGGCTTGAACCAAACCGCTATTTCCGATTGGGCTTCTTCTGGCGAAGCGGAAGCGTGAATTAAATTCATAATCGGCATTTCTTTGGCATCGGCATACCCAAAAGAAACATGGGAAAAATCTCCGCGGATCGTTCCCGGAGCTGAAGCCTTTGGTTCGGTAGCGCCAACCAGTTTTCTAACAATTTCAACAATCTCAACCCCTTCATAGACAATAGCAATAATGGGCCCCGAAGTTATCATTTGTATCATCATATTTCTTACTTTTTCCCCCCTCCTTTTGGCAAGATCGTCGGTGTAGTGCCTGCCAGCCGCGTCTTTATCGGAAACCAGCATTTTAAGACCCGCCATTTTAGCTCCCACCCTTTCAAATCGGTGCATGACTTCGCCCACAATCCCCCGATGCAGGGCATCGGGCTTTAAAAGCACTAAAGTTCGCTGTAATTTATCTGACATATTTTGAATTTGAAATTTGAAATTTACAATTTGAAATTAAGCCACGCGCCCCGCGGGGCGCGTGGCCGAATGTTTCAATGTTTAAATTTGAAAACACGACGTCATGTTTTAATTATTTCAAATTCACGTTTTTTTCAAATTGATTTCAAATTTCAAATTGTAAATTTCAAATTATATTTTTAGTTATTAGTTTTGCAAAACGCCGAGCCCTTACAGGCTCGGCGTTTTGAAAATGGACTATTTCGCTGCTCCCATAATCCTAAACATCTTGGTTCCGCATTTTTCATGGATGCCGGTCATGGCCTTGCCCATCTTTCCACCTTTTCTTTTAAATGGGACTTCTTTGGCATCTTTCATTTCTACATCCTTTTCTTTGCATTTTACGCAATAAGCTGTTGTCATATTTGTGACGAATAAACACGAATCAGGCGCTGTTGCGCCACGAATTTTCACGAAAGCACGAATTTGTGATTCGTGTTCATTCGCCTTGCAATTCGTGTGAATTCGTATTATTTACGAGAGATGCTTTGAAACTAATTTTGTCATCTCAAACATATTTACCATTCCCTTTCCGCCAAAGACCGCTTTTAATGCTGCGTCGGCATTAATATTTCTTTTATTGGTAGCATCTTGCAAATTATTTTTCTTGATGTATTCCCACAATTTTTTTACCACTTGGCTTCTTGGCATAGGCCCCTTTCCAACCACTGCTTCTAATTCAGCAGTAAGTTTCATTGGCTTCATGAAAGCCGAATTTGATTTTCCTGGCATAGTTTAGTTGTTCTAATCGTCATATCAATTACTTTGCAATTTCGTTTTAATCGTTTAAAACGAGCGAAGTGATATAACGTCTATAACGTTTATAACTTTAAAAAATCGACCTTGTTATTTAATTACCACCTTGAATCACGAAATGCTTTCGCGGGATTTTCCCCAAATCTGGAAGATGGAAATGTGATAGAATTTATAGGCGTAGCCAAAGGCTACGCATAGAAATTATAGCGAATTTCCAGCCCAGATTTGGAGAAAAGACCCGAAACTTGCTTTCCAAAGGGCATTTCGTGATTCAAGGTTACAATAACTTTAAGCTCATTTTAGCTTATAATAGTCTCGAGGTCAATCATGTGTCAATGTTTTGTTCCTTTTTTGCTTGTTTTGGATGAGAAAAGTAAAAAATATAGATAATTTCTAAAATGCCAAACGTGTTGCAAATCAACATTACAATAAACCAATTTCTTTGGTTGTTACGCGAAGCTCGCCATAGCGCAATTCCCTTCCAAGCCAGTCCCCAAACCGCCAACGCCAAAAATAATAAAGCGTATGAGGGATTAGATAGCAGTTCTATAAATTTTATGGTTTGTGGATCAAGCATAGTTTTAATTTGAAATTTACAATTTGAAATTTGAAATCAATTTGAAATGATTTAATTTGAAATGATTGAAACACGACGTCGGGTTTTAAAATTTACACATTTTAACATTCGGCCGCGCACCGTGGTGCGCGGCTTGATTTCAAATTGTAAATTTCAAATTTCAAATTTTCTTATCTGGTATCCCGCTACCCCAAACGCCACCGATACATTCAACGACTCTTTTTTGCCCTTCATTGGCAAATAAATAATCCTATCTGCGAGAGATAACGTTTTTTTAGAAATTCCCTTTACTTCGTTGCCAACAATTAACGCCAAGGGAAATTTAGGCTTGAATTTTGTATATAAAACGGCTTTTTTGTCTTGTTCTAAAGCAACAATCTGTATTCCTTGAGCCTGTAATTTTTCTATCAACCGCCATGTTTGCTTGTGATATTCAAAAGGAATCGTTGTTTCGGCGCCAAGCGCAGTTTTGGCAATTTTATGGTTTGGTGGCACGCCCGAAATCCCGCATAAAAATATTTTCGCAACTCCCAAGGCATCTGCTGTCCTAAAAATTGATCCGATATTTTCCAAGCTTCTTATATTATCAACGATTATATAAAATAACTTTTTCTTTTCCATAATGTATTCTGTATCTTGTATTCTGGAGCTGGAATTAGTTTTTTCCTAGAATTAGATCTAAGACCTAATAATTGGTAAATAATTGTTACGAAAATTAAAGATCTTGAGATAGAAATTTCAAAAAGCGACAAGGCTTATCAGCAAGGTCGATAAGCCGCGGAGCTTTTGGAAATTTATAGCCAAAAGATTTAATTTGCAGTAAATTATTTACCAAGTATTAGGTCTATAACCCAGCAACCTCTGACATGCGAACATTCTGAAGTATTTAAATCTTTACGACAATGATTGAGAATTTCCTCGTTATCACATCCAGCATCTTGGAGAGCATCAGCTAAAATGGGCATTCGCTCAAAAGCTTTTTCTTCATAAATGCCTTTGGCGATTGCAAGAACATCTGACGTACGCCAATTTTCATCAAATACGATTGGTTCTTTGGCAAAGGGGTTGCCTACAATGTCGCGCAATAAATTTACAGAATATGAATTTGCTTTATCCTTAGATTGATTTTTATCGTAAGCATAAGCAAAAGCTGTATTAGATCTAATTATAGCCGATCCTAAAAAAAGACGTGCTGAGGCGTCTAAACTACAATTGATAGCTTCCAAGGCTTGTTGGGTTGCTGTTAACTCGATTGACCCCAAATCAATACTACCATTTTCGTCAAAAGGGAGATTGGATAAGACCTCTCTAGCAATCCTGCGCGCTTCATTTAAATCTTCAATATTTGCATTACCATCTGCATAAAGTTCTGCAACCTCCAAGGCTTTCTTGCTACGATCATCCAGCAAATCATTAAGACGGTTACAACAACTTATGGCAAGAAGGCGAGCTTGGCGATCACTTACAACGATTTCTTGATTTTCCAAAAACCGCAACATTTTATTAGCTTCTGAAAAATTAAGCCATTCTTGTTCAAGTCTTCTTTTCTCATCTTCCTCCAGTGAAATTTCTTCTGGTTGTTCTTGTGATGGTAAATTTTCTGCCATAAATTTTAAAATTAGCTCAATAGATTACTGCGCTCTCTTTGTAATGAGAGTAGACATATTTGTATATTTGTAAAATTCGTATATTTGTGGAAATTTGTATATTCGTGATTACTCCTAAAGTAATTCAAAATCATTAATAACCAACCCAAAATCATATCCCAAAAACTGCGCCGCCTTTCGGCAAAAGACCATTCTTTCGGTAAAAATTTCAAAGTATTCCATAACCGGGCAAAATTTGGTATCGATTTTTAACTTCAGGGTAATTCGTTTTTTCCCTTTTTCTACTTTTATATCACTTTCAGTGGTAGCATAATTTACCCGATCATGAATATCGGCTTTGGTTTCTTCTAGGCTTTGTTTGGCCACGCGAGATCGATCAACATCAGATTTATCCGCCAACACTAACACTGCTGATACCGCATGCACAAAATTCATTTCATCTTTATCATGGTTTGAAATAGCCTGCATAATCATAGCCAGTTCCTTAGGGTCAAACTTTCCCATAAACACTTGGCCAAAAAGCTGGGCGCCAAAAAAGTGATGAAAGGTGCGGGTTAAAAAGTTGCCCATATCGTGGCAAAATCCGGCCATGGCCGCCAATTCCGCTTCCCGATTATTTAATCCGATATTCTTGGCAATTTCCATAGCCCTTTGTGCTACAATATTGGAATGGCGAAGCCCGTGATTAGTATAAGACAAAGCTTCCATAGCCTCTTCGGTTTGGTTGATAAATTCTAATATCTGGGGATTATTTTTAACGTCGTCCAAGGTTACCATGTTGACTAGAATCTGGAATTTAGTATCTAGCATCTTGAATGGAATAAATGAATTTGGAATCACTTATGTATTCATTATTCTGTATTCCCTGCCTACCGGCAGGCAGGTATTCTAGCTTCAAGATACAAGATACTAGATTCAGATTTAAAAATTAAATCTACGCTCTACCTCCTGCCAATTTACCACATTCCACCAGGCCTTCAAATAATCCGCCCTCACATTTTTATATTGCAGATAATAGGCGTGTTCCCAGACATCATTTCCCAAAATAGGCATATGGCCATCCGTCATAGGATTATCTTGATTTGCGGTAGACATAATTTCCAATGCTCCTTCTTTATTTTTTACCAACCACACCCAGCCACTGCCAAAACGCTTAGCACCCGTATCGTTAAATTTGGTTTGAAAATCAGCAAAACTGCCAAATGTTTTTTTAATTTCTTCGGCTAATTTTCCACTTGGCTCTCCTCTTTCAGCCGCCGAAGCCTTAGCGGAGACGGCCGGCATCATGCTTTCCCAAAACATAGAATGATTCACATGCCCTCCCCCATTATTTCTTACTGCCATTTTAATATCTTCTGGAATATTATTTAAATTCATAACTAATTCTTCGGCACTTTTTGAAAATAATTCAGGATGCTTTTCAAGAGCGTCGTTAAGATTTTTAACATAGGCCGCATGATGCTTGTCATGATGCAACATCATAATTTCTTCTGAAATATAAGGCTCCAATGCATTATATGCGTATGGCAAATTTGGCAATTCGTGTTTTTTTGTGTTCATATATAAATTATAACAAAATGTTAATTATATTTCACCTTTTTTTATTTTTCCTCTGATCTCTTCTACATAATTATTAAAATAGCACAAATTATGGAAGGTTATCAGTTTTAATGCCGTTATTTCTTTGGCTCTCAATAAATGGCAGATGTAATCTTTTTTGTAATTAAGGCACACGTTGCAAACGCAGCCTTTATCCAGCGGTTCGCGCTTTTTTAAAAATTTGGTTTGGTTTAAATTTAGTTTTCCCTCTGAAGTAAAAGCGATGCCGCGGCGCGCATAATGCGTTGGTATGGTGCAATCAAACGTATCAACTCCGGCTTTTATAATATTTTCCATATCTTCTAACTGGCCGATCCCCAACAAATGACGCGGCTTTTTTTCCGGCAATTCAGCCACAACCCAATGCAACATTTCTGACATTATTTTTTTATTGTCGCCAAACTCGCCGCCAATGCCAAAGCCATCAAAGTCCAGCGAAGCAATATACTTGGCACTTTCAATCCTTAAATCTTTATATTTTCCTCCCTGCACAATGCCATACAATGCCTGCTTTGGTCCGCCCAAGCCCTTAGCAGAGGCGACCTTGGATTTTGCCTTCAAACATATCTTCGCCCAGGCGTGGGTTTTTAATAAGGAATTTTTAGTATATTCATAATCAGCCAAGGGCGGGGTACACTCGTCAAAAGCAAAAATAATATCGGCCCCCAATTTTTCTTGTATGGCAATTGATTCTTTCGGCCCGATAAATAATTCTGCCCCGTCAATCGGAGATTTAAAATATACCCCGTCTTGCATGATCTTAATATGTTTTGGGCGGGATCCTAAAATTACTTGCTGGCCTGCATCTTTAGCATCAGATTTAATCATTTTTCCAATATGTAAATCCCGGCCAAAACCCAAAGAAAAAACCTGAAAACCGCCCGAATCAGTCATGAGTGGTTTTTTCCAATTCATAAAGTCATGCAAACCGCCGGCTTTTTGGACAATTTTTTCGCCCGGCTTTAAATGCAAATGAAATGTATTGGAAATTAATATTTGGGATTTAGTTTCTGCCACTTCTTCGCTGGTCAGCGTTTTAACCACTGCTTGCGTAGCAACGGGAACTAAACACGGAGTTTCAATAACTCCGTGGCTTGTTTCTAAAAAACCAATTCTGGCATTGCTTAATTTAGATTTTCTTGAGATGTGAAAGTTCATAATTTAGCTACGAAATACGAATAGTTACGAATATACGAATTAACAACAGCGTTTGCATTCGTATATTCGTATGACATTCGTATTTCGTAGCCATAACACTATTGTAAAACTGTAATTTATTTGAATTTGATCGCTACGACAAAGGTTTTCTCTTTCTTGGGATCGCCGCTAGGATTCTCATTTTTAAACACTAAAAACCCGGGCGTGCCGGCAACGGCCGTAAATTCTACGCGAGCCCTAAAATTAACGGGTAATTTTGTCCATTCGCTGGTGGCCGGCAAAAAGGTGGCTGCTAATTCTTTGCCATTATTATCCAACACATGAACGGTTCCCACTTGGCCCTCAAAGCCCGCCCAGCCGTTTCCGCGCACGACTCCCGTAATATCAAGAGGTGAAGAAATTGCCTCGTTTTCTTTGGGACTGAAAACCTGGATATCAGCTGTATCTTCAACAACAGAAACCGGAGTAAATGCTTTTTTATTTTTTACCAGCACAAAAACAGCCCCCAAAAGCGCCACGGCCATAATGACAATAATCACCACCAAATATATTTTTTTATTTTCCATAGTTTTTTTCTTAAAAATTTAATTTGCCCAACTTTTATATTTATTTTTTATCGCAGTTATGGTTGCTTGGTCAAGCGTGGTATAAACAGCCAGCCAGTCTTTTGCTATGGTTGCCTGCGCATACCCAAGATTAATATGGCCGGCACACACTTCTTGGTATAAATACATTTCAACCACATCTTTTTCTTTAAATCCGGGCTTTGGCTGGGCCGCTTCCGGAAATAAATTAGCAATGTTATTATTTCCTCCCAGCGCCAATGGAATTAAGTGGTCCATTTCGTAAGACCCGCGGCTCGGCGGATAAGCGATGCCATACATAGCATACACCTTCTTTTTGGTGGCCAAGGAAACATTTCTGACCGTTTTAGTATAGCCATGAGTGCAGATGGTTTCTAAGGGAATACTATTAAAGATATCTCCGGGAGTGCATTCTGGGTCTGGCAGGGCGCCCCGAATCTGGCAATCAGAAAATTTAACGGGTCTTTGAATTTCAGGCAAAACCTGGCTCTCTTGCATCAATCCTGCTAATTTGGCTTTTTGCGCAATTTCCCCTTTATGAGCCTGGTAATATACTCCATACATTACCATCCAACCGATAATAATCAAGAGGCCAAAAAAAATATGTTTTGCAATTTTCTTGTTATCCATGATATTTATGGGGTTTTACTATTAGGATTAGGATTTACTTGCACATGAAAGGCGCTATCAAACCAGGAATTACGTTCATAGCTTTGTCCTTTGGGAATGGTTTCCCAGCCAACTTCCTCAACTTTTTTGCCAAAGCTATCATATATCACAACAGAATTTTTAGCGCGCGCCAATAGATAAGAAGCCGGCCACATGACATCGGCTAATGCCACGCCTATCTGGCCTTTTTCATTTACGGCCAAAAAATAAGTTCCCGGTAAAACCAACTTTCCCTTAAGGCGCGAAGGAACAATCAGCGAAGATTCGCTTCCGGTTGAAGTTTTTTTCTTAATAGTCCAGCCGGTAAGATCAATAGCGCCAGATGTCGGATTATAAAATTCTATAAATGCATCGGTGCTGCTAGTCTCGCTTCCGGCCATAATTTCACTAATTAATAAGTGATTATTGGCTTGTGATACCGGCGGTTGTGTTAATTTTTGAAAAGAATCTACAGTTGGGGTTGGCGGTGGCGTTAATGTAATCTGGGGTTGGCTGGCCGCTTCTTTGGGCGGGCTCATAACCACTTTTAACAAAGGGGTATTTTCTTTTCTTGGCGTTCCTTGCACGATGCCAGAAGTGTGCCAAGCCAGAGTGTTAGAATCCCGCTCCATGGTTTTTTTGGTTTTATTGTCTCCCGCCGGCCAGGCGCTTTCGGCAAGAACCTGGTCAATTACATTGCAATCCTGGTCAAAAAGCCTTAAGCTATCCCCGCTATTTTTAAGAGACCCGGTAAAAAAATCATCCGCTTCTACGTTAGGTAAAAAATCGAGGCCGCCCCGCTCCAAAATATAAAAGCCACCGGCTGGAATATCGATATCGCTTTTAAAAACCGCCTTTATTTTTTCACTTTGGTTTATTAAGCTCCAGCCCGCTATATGCATCAGTTCTGAAGAAATATTTTTAAGTTCTATCCATTCATTATTGGCGCTTTCTTTATTCCCCATCCAGGCGATTTCATTTAAAATAAGAGGGCTTTTTTGGGGCGCTTGTGAAGTTTCAAATAAACAATCTTTGGCCGGTTTTTTAGCGATAGCATTTTTATTATCAAATTCGCCGGCTGATGTTGAAGTTTTGGCGCCCAACATGGCACCCAAAAATTGTTCTTGGGAAGACAGCACTCCCGCAATATAATCTTTGGCAACGTATGCCCCAATACCGCCGGAAATCAGAAATCCCGCTAAGACCAAAGCCATCAATTTTTTATTTTGGACAACAGCAAAAAACCACCTGGCTGCATTTTCAAATTTTTGACTAAGTGGCATCATAGAGGGATTTTGCCTTCAAGTTTATTAATTTTCTGTGAAGAGAAACTATACGCATTATACCGTAAATTTCAGAATCTCCCAAAAAGCTCTGAATTACGAAACTCTTTCGCGGGATTTTCTCCAAATCTGGCGGTTGGAAATTTGATAGAATTTTCAGGCTTAGCCAAAGGCTCCGCCTGGAAATTCTTGCGAATTTCCAGCCCAGATTTGGAGAAAAGACCCGAAAAGTAACTTTTAAAACGGGAGTTTCGTGATTCAGAGCAAAAAGGCTCCATCTGTATACCAGGCACAACCAACTTGCTGTATAATTGATTCATATGTTTTTCGTATTTAAAAAAACTAACTATAAAAATGGATTTTCCATCAAAAGCTTAAGATTGATTCGGCGCAAAGCACGGTGGCAAAAAAAGCGTCGCAAAAAAAGGCGAAAACCCAATTCATTGGAATTTATACAGTACAAAAACCAGGCCCTGGCAACGGCACAAAATAAAATCGCGCACTTTAATGCCTTTTACAAATTTAAAGTAAATCGCGTAACCATTAAAAACCAAAAGACCCGCTGGGGCAGTTGTTCAAAAAAGGGCAACTTGAATTTTAATTATAAAATTGCTTTGCTTCCTCCACATTTATCAGATTACGTGATTGTCCACGAACTGTGCCACCTAGAACAATTAAACCACTCGCCGGCATTTTGGAATCTAGTCGCAAAAACCATACCCCAATATAAAAAAATAAAAAAGGATTTCAAAAAAATATCGATACTCTAATTTACTTTGAATCCCGAAATGCCCGTCTTAAACCGCTCTTCGGGTCTTTTCTCCAAATTTGGGTCGAAAATCCGCAATAATTTTGAGCCAGAAGCCTCCGGCTATGGCTCAAAATTCTATCGAATTTTCACCTTCCAAATTTGGAGAAAATACCACGAAGGCATTTCGCAATTCAAAGTAATTTACGCAATTGCAAAAATGATAGTATCAACAAATTTAGTAATTTAGTATTACAAAAAAACAGCCCTTTAATAAACTCAGAGCTGTTTTTTAGTTAAAATTTTATCGATTACCTTCCATAACATCGTGGGTCTGTGTCATTGCAAGAGAAATGTCGCGCAATACATAGGCGCTAATGGTAGTGTCGGTTACCGGACCCCACACCCTCACCGTATCCCCTTCTTTCACCTTAGCAAGATCGGTGCTGGCAAAATTCTTTTCAACAATTTTGGCATCAGTAACTATATTAACGGTATAAGCCTTGCCCTCCATCGTTAGGGTAAATGTTTTAGCGTCCACATTAATGCCGGTTGCGACCCCCTGCCAATTTTTCGGACTCTCATTTTTAATAACATCTTTAATTTCTTGTTCGTTATTGTGCCGCTCTTTGTGTTCCATCATCCTGGTTTCTACCATTGCTTTTTTAGCAGTCCAATTACGGATGATCGTGGCGTCTACTGTCCAAGCAAGACTTTCATTGATAGACCCTTGCACTCCCACAAAATCTCCAGCCTTAAATTGGGACATATCGGTTCCAGGCAGCAACTTTGCATCAGTACCGATATTTACCGTCCAAGATCCGCCCCAACTTTTAACCATAATAGAATTGGTACCAACCGATTCAATGGTTCCGCGCATCAGCACCTTTCCCTGGTGATTGATATTTAACACCATTTCAGTGCCAGCCCGAACCGCCATTTCCCGAGATTCTTTTACCTTCATCATTTCCGAAACATTCCCAGTCATATTTTCAGCAAAAGCCAAAGAAGAAACTCCGGCCAATAATGCCACAACAACGCCTGCGCTAACAATATATTTTTTTGTATCCATATTTGTGAATTTCTAATTCCTAATTTTAAATTTTTATTGAATTTATAATAACGTAATTTCTAAACGTTTTTTAAAATTCACTGAATTGAAAATTTAATAAAAATTAGAAATTGAAAATTAAAAATTTCGTTTTCGACCTTTATTCTTCTTCTATATTTTCTTCTTTTTGATCGTCCTCTTCATCATTATCTTCCGTTAAAAATCCGCCGGCTTGCAATGTCCATAACTTCCGATACAAACTATCTTCACGAGCCAATAAATCAGCATGACTTCCCTCTTCAATTATCTTACCATTATCCACTACAATAATTCTATCCATTTTTTGAATGGTAGACAACCGGTGAGCTATCACAATCGTGGTTCTGCCCTGCATTAAAGTTGCCAGCGCATCTTGAATTAACATTTCAGAATGCGAATCCAGGCTGCTGGTCGCCTCGTCTAAAATTAGTATCGGCGCATTTTTTAAAATAGCCCGGGCAATGGCCACCCGCTGGCGTTCGCCGCCCGATAATTTAATTCCCCTTTCACCGACAAACGTTTCTAATCCATAAGGCAGATTTTTAATAAATTCATCGCAGTGTGCCAGTTTGGCCGCTTTTTTAATTTCTTTTTTGGATGCGCTCGGCTTGCCATACGCTATATTTTCAGCCAAAGTCCGGTGAAATAAAATCGGATCCTGGGGCACCATGGAAATGTTTTTGCGCAAACTGTCTTGAGTCACCATTTGAATATCCTGTCCGTCAATGAAAATATGGCCGGAAGTTGGAGCATATAACCTTAATAACAGTTTTACAAAGGTAGTTTTTCCGGCGCCACTAGGACCAATTAACGCCACGCGTTCGCCAGGTTTTACCACCAAATGTATATCGCGCAACACTTTTCGAGTTTCGTTAAAGCTAAATTGTAAATTTCTAAACTCAATGCCGCCATTTTTTATGGTAAGTTCTTTTGCTTTTGGAATATCCACAATTTCATGAGGCAACTTCATAATTTCCACCATCTCCTTGGCATCAGCGTAGGCTTGATACATATCTCTTACTATTCTAGTAAAACCCCATAATTGATCCATTAAATTGATTAAATACGCTTGTAATAAGACAAAAAAGCCAACTGTTACTAATCCTTGCTGCCAATATTTAATAGTAAAATAAAATAACAAAAATTCTATCGCAAAACCCAAAAGACTTTGTCCTGCTTCCACAAAATTAGTTAAATTCCAATTGAATCTGGTTATTTTAGCCTGCTCGTCGGTAACCTTTTTGTAACCTTTCGATTCAAAAGCAAATCTAGAAAAAAGCGATACTGTGTTTTGATTAGTTACCGTATCGGCCAAATAGGCGGTGGCTCTTGAATCTACTTGTGCAACTTGAAGATCGTATTTTATTTTCCATATAGAAAACAGTACGTTAAATAATACAAATATTAAAGCCCAAATTAAAATAACCAGTGCGATCCATCTATTAATAAAGAAAACAACAACGCAGATGACAATTACCCTTACCAATAAAGGAAGTAAATTCCAGACTAAATTGTCTGACAATCTTTCAAACGACCGGCCAAATCGATTGACTTTTTGCACCAAAGAACCAGTAAAATGATTGGTAAAAAATCCGTACGAATGCTGCATTAAATAATCGTAAGCTTGTTGCCTCAATCTTGCCATCACGCCTGACTGAAAAGCGTTATTAAAAAAAGCCGCAAAACGATAACTTATCCAAATAATACCGTTCAATAGTGCGATATTAATGATAATACCCACCAATACATAATAAATCGTATTTTTATCGTAATTAGTGGTAATGACGTCAAAAAAATGTTTATAAAAAAGCGGAATGACAATACTAGTAATATGAATAATTACCACCAAAAAGACCATCAAAAATAGCGACCATTTTTGAGGTCTAATTCCCTTCCAAAAGGCTTTTGATATATCCCAAAATGTGACTTTAGGATAAATAATATTTTTTTGTAATTTTTTCATAATGTTTTTTTATAATATCATTTTTTACTCAATTAACAAAAATTGGATCCGTAGCTATTCCAAAGTATGACATAATTAAAAATAGCTTTACAATGACAGCGATACAAAAAATTACTTGACAATTCTGTTATAAGGTGATAGAAGAAACTTATACGTAATCTCTCTATCGAATTTCTCGATGGGGAAATTACGTAAGCTCTTTAGAGAAGGCGTGACATGAAAAGATTAAGCATCGGTTTCAAAGATGATGGCTTCATTCCCAATTCCCGTTTTTTGACTATTTTGACTAAAAAGATGGTAAATCTCGGCAACATGAAAGCCGACGAAGCCATGGCTGATCTTAAGAGGCGCGGCCTGGAAACGGGCTGGAATCTTGAATGGCTATGGAAGGTCTACAAGAGACCGCATTATCATTCAACCACACATGAAGCGCTGGTCGTTTATCGGGGCTTTGCTACTCTGCGACTGGGTGGTCATCGCCTTGGCACACTCGTGGAAGTCGGCCAGGGCGATGCAATTCTCATTCCGGCAGGTGTAGCTCACCAAGCCGTGGAGCGAACCGAGAACTTCCAGGTCTTCGGTTTCTATCCTGTCGGCGCAAAACCCTGGGACATGCTCTTTTGCAGAAAAAAGGAGCGCGCAGTCGCCCTGCCAAATCTGGCGCTACTGAAAGAACCCCCTGCTTTTCTATTGTAACTTAAGCAGAAATCAGCTGAAAAGCTAAAACCTGCAAAGCCTGTTTTACCTTCAAAGGTAGCAGGTTTTTTCTTTTACAAAAAATATTTCCCGGTAATATTTCAAGGGTGCTCAAAAACCTTTGACATGCTACGGATAAAAAGGTACTATTAAGCCAGACAATAAGTCGTAGGTATATTAGTAAGTTTTTAACTAATCTTAAAAACTCAACAAAATAATAAAACGGCTTTAGTCAAAGGTCGTTTATATTATGTAAGAATTCAAAACCAAGCACTCAATGTGTTGAGTACTCGGTAAAAATTTTTATAAATAAAATTTTCATGTTCAATAAATTTGATAACAACAAAGGTGGAGGCAGCTTTGGCCCAAGAGAAATGGTGCAAGGAAACTGGAAGTGCAGTGAATGCGGTGTAGAAATCACCCAATTGCCTTTTGAACCAGCTCCTGATCGACCAATCTATTGCCGAGAATGCTGGTCAAAAAAGAAACCACCACGATTTAATCGCTAATTACGATTATTTACAACAAAAAATCGCCTTAGGCGATTTTTTGTTGTAAAAATTCTGCGTTTTTCCGCGCTAATTTCTGCATTCATTCACGATGTTACTTCTTCTCAAATTTCATAACATTAATCGCCAAATAAACCGCAGCTAATCCGACCAAAATATATATCACCCGGGAAAGCACTGACATTGGGCCAAAAACCGTATCCACAACATTAAAATCCGACAATCCGACCAATCCCCAATTCAAACCGCCAATAATCGTCAAAACGAAAGACACCATATCTAACGTATTTAATTTTTGCATTTCCTCTAAATTCAGATTAAATAAAAAAACGACCTTTATGCAATTGTAACACACTCAATAGAAAAAAATCCAAGCAATAATCCACAACAAAAAATCCCGCAGAAGCGGGATTTTTTTGTTAGTATAATTAGGTTAATTAGAATAATTAGTATAATTCAACATCTATGCTGTCTGATTTCCTACCGTAAAATATTTCCCATCAGCACCTCTTTGGAAATACTTTTTATTGTTGAGTTTTATTAAAATGGTATTTTTTTCAACCAATCTTTGGTTTAACACTTCTTTGACAATTTCATCTTTGCTTGCTAATTGAGGCTTCACTTTCAATACATCAGAAATAACATCTTGAATAGTTCCTGGCTTATACCCCCATTCGCCCAAGGCATAAATGCCCCGGCCAACCAATACAAACCTTGAATCTTTAATTAATTCGTTATGCACGGTTTGCACGTTAGTTTTTTCATCACCTGATCCGGTATCTAACCGATCTATCAACGAAGTAATTTCCCTGAAATGCAAAGGCTTTTGATGCTTTTTAAACACCAAAAACGCTTTATCTTTAACGCTCTTTGGATTTATTTCGGGCCAATCAATCAACCCAAGTTTGCCTTCTTTATTTGCCTGGATTCTTTTAGAAACTTCCAAATATGAATCCAGCGCACTAGCACCAATATTATAATTAGAAGCAAACTTAGCCAATAATTCTTCTTTTACTAATGGGCTAGCGTGGGTTTTTAAATCCGAAGCCAGGGAATTTAACATATCTTTCACTTCTTTTTCAGGATTTTGCATGGTTGACCAAAAATACATATAATCCTTTTTCTCGCATACTTTTTTAAATTGATCCCCGATGGTAAGAAAAAATAACACCTGCGGCTTATGGTTTTTTCCACCCAAATCGGCCAGCACGGCTTCTTCTTTTTTAAACCCGCCATTTTTTTGGAAATAATCTTCAAACTGCTTATAGACTTCGGTCAGTGTTGCCTGATGGTTTTTTTTGATAAAATTAAAACCCACCTCCTCGATTTGGCGGACTCTTTCGCGGGTAATTCCAAGCCTTTTGCCAATAGATTCTAAGGTTTCAACCTTGCCAGTTTTTACGCCAAAACGCCGGTCAAAGATGTCTTTGGTTTTTGGAGAAAGACCGCGAGTTAATTTTGCGTATATTTGTGAATAGTTCATAGTTTGATACTGTTATTAGAGTCTACCATATGGCAGGGCGTATGTCAACCCTCCCGCAACATTTGACCTTTAACAATTAACAATTGACCTCCCGCCAACGTCTTTTTTGTCAACTGTCACATGTCAATGGTCAATGGTTATTTTGCCCTTTTCTCGCTCCAGCGCTGTCCCGATAAAAATTTGATATTACAAATTTTGATACGGGATCCCGTATGGGAAAATCTAGCTTTTAGATTTTCCCCATCGGGACCAACTCACCAATAATGGACTGGCAATGAAAATAGAAGAATAGGCTCCGCAGGTTATTCCAACAATTAAAGCTAGTGAAAAATATTTTAGCGTTTCTCCCCCAAACATGAATAGTGAAAACATAACTAATAACACGGTAGCAACCGTAGAAATAGACCTGCCGATGGTTTGGTTTAAACTCAAGTCAACCGTTTGGCTAAATTCCCCCATTCCCTTTCGTAAAATGTTTTCCCTAATCCTATCAAAAATAACAATGGTGTCATGAATTGAAAAACCCAAAATAGTCAGCAGCGCTGCCACAATGGGAATGGTAATTTCTACGCTATAAAACTTTCCTAAAATAGAAAACACTCCAAGAGGAATTAAAATGTCGTGAAACAGCGCTACCAATGAAGCCAAGCCGTATTTCCAAGAAGCCACCGGGCGCGAAACCTTGCGGAAAGCAAAAGCAATATACAAAGTTATAGATATCAAGGCCAAACCAATAGCGATTTCGGTCTTATTTTTAAGTTCTTGCCCGATTGAAGGGCCGATATATTGAAAAGCTTTTTCCTGGACTGGCGACAATTCATTGAGTTTTGAAAGTATCTGCTGATGGGTTGCTTCATCAACCCCTTTAAATTTAAGAACCGCCCCTTTTTCGCTGGTCGGCTGGATAATAATTTCACCCAAATCAAAACTGGTTAAGGCTTTGGAAATGTCTTCATTGGCAGGCCGATTTTGGGTAAAATCCACTTCCATGTTGCTGCCTCCGGTAAATTCAATGCCGAATTTCAAGCCAAAAACAACCAAAGAAACAATCGCACCCGCAATTAAGATTCCAGAAAAAGCGTAGTAAAGTTTTGAATATTTGGTGAAAGAAAAATGCATGTTGTAATTGTTGTAATTGTTATAGTTGTTATAATGCCGTTCGCACATCTTCTTTTCATTAAAACATTACAACAGTTAAAACATTAAAACCGTTAAAGTAGCCACTTGAATTTTTCCATGCGCTGGCCGATAAAAACGAGCAATAAAATCCTGGTAATAAAAATGGCCGAAAACAAACTGACAATAATACCCAGCGAAAGCGTTAAGGCAAATCCTTTAATAAACGACGTTGTAAAGATGAACAAAATGGCGCAGACAATCAAAGAATTAATGTTGCTATCCCTGATGGAAGGCCAAGCTCTTTTAAAACCTTCGCTAATGGCCAGTGATAAATTTTTGCCTTGGCGGATTTCTTCTTTCATTCTAGCAAAAATCAAAATATTGGCATCAACCGCCATTCCGATAGATAAAATAAACCCTCCGATTCCCGCCAGGGTTAACGTAACCGGCACCAACTTAAATAGAGCAAGGTTTAAAGCTACATAGACTATCAAAGCCAAAGAAGCCAAAAATCCGGGCAAGCGGTAAAAAACGATCATAAATATTACCACTGCCAAAAGCCCATAAATTCCAGCCCACAGTGATTTTTGCAATGAAACGGCGCCTAGCGTGGGACCCACGGTTTCCTGTGAAATCGGACTGCCGATTTTTACCGGCAAAGCTCCTGAATTCAATCTGCGGGCAATATCATTAGCCGTTTTGGTTGACATATCTCCAGTTAAAACCGCTTTTCCGCCGGTTATTTTATCTTGCACAATCGGAGCATACAAATCACTGCCATCAATAACGCCGTCTCCCGTGGTATCTATAATAGAAGCTCCGTCTAGCAAAATAGCCAGCGGCTTTTTAATGTTCCGAGCGGTAATATTTTCAAATAATTTCGCTCCTTCGCTGTTAAATTGCAAATCAATTTGCGGCTTAAAGGTAGTTTGGTCAAAATTGACGGTAGCTTTTGATAAATATTTTCCGGTTAATTCCGTGGGCTTGATGTAAGGATTTTGCAACGCTAGCTGCCAATCTTTTATTTTTGAAATATCCTGGTTTTTTTGCTGGGCTTCTTGCACTTCTTTTATTTTATCTAAAATCGGCTTGCTTTCGGCTTCCGTTCTGACTTCATCAAATTCTAAATACGGAGTTTGGCCGATAGTATCGATAGCTTGCTTGACATCTTTAACGCCCGGCAACTGAACCACCAGCCTATCTTGGCCTTGGATTTGCACCACCGGTTCTGAAACGCCAAATAAATTAACCCGCCTTTCTATTACATCTCGAAGGCCGGCCATAGAGGTTGATTTGTCTTGCACCGTGCTTAAATCAGCCTGATAAATTAAATTGACCCCGCCCTGCAAATCAAGCCCCAAACTATAGGGTTTTTGCCAAAAATGGGGCAGAGTCCAGTGGAATTTGCCATTTAACGCATCAATGCCTTTGTTAAGATAATCAGGGTAAGCAAAATTCCCGGCCAACAAGGCCAAAATTAAAACTCCGATAAAAATGATGTATTTTTGAGACATTTTTAATTAGTCATTATAACTAACTTGCAAAAATAATCAAGGGTCATAACTTTTCTAAAATTTTGAGTTCCAGTTTATCGATTTGGGTATCGTAAATCGCAAAACAGGGTTTGTATCGCTGGCCGGCTAGTTCGCCGGGGTTTACCAGTCGGCACTTCCCTATGGTTTCTTCCCACGGCCTGTGAGTGTGGCCATAAAATACTAATTCGTATTTTCCGGATTCCGCGGCTTGTTTGGAAATTTCCGGATAGTGGTTGAAAAATATTTTTTTATTATCTAATTCTAATTCCATTTTCTCCGAGATCTGATCTAAATGAAAGTCCCCATTTCCCCTGACAAAATATATTTTACCGTTAAAATTTCTCGCGGCTTCATTTATAGTATCTTGATTACAAATATCTCCGCAATGCAAAATGACTTCAATATTTTCATTATTAAGCCAGTGAATGACCTTATTAAAATTGGCCAGATTATCGTGGGTATCTGAAACAATAGCAAATTTCATAGCTATAATTGTTGATGTAAATCGTATTCAATAATATTATTTTTATCATCAAACATAAACTTTCCTTCAAACTTTTTGTTTTCTAAAAATAGAGGAAACCAATATTTGTCATCCGGCCACATTTTCTCAAAGGGAATTTCATCTACGCCAAACCACTGTGGTTTCATTTCTTCGGTTTCTTGCGGCTGGCCGGAAAAATCTGTGGCTTTAAAAATATTTACCTCCCAGGTACCAGGCGGCACCTGGCTTTGCCATGAAAAATCCAATACCCCCATTTTTTCCATATCATTTACCGTGATTCCCGCTTCTTCGAATAATTCCCGTTTTGTCGCATCTTCTATGCTCTCTTCTTTTTCAACCTTCCCGCCAAAACCGTTCCATTTACCCATTCCAAACCCGCGCTTTTTCATGCCAAGCAACACCTTATTATCTTTATGAATTATTAAAAGAGTTAAAATCTTCTTTTTCATCTTACTAATATGCCCACATTCTCGAGAATATAAGCATGTATCATTAAAGTTTTTTAAAATCCAAAATAAATTTTACAAAAATTTTTCCGTAGGGCGATACTGAATGTAAAATATATCTTCCGTTATAATTTTTATCTACCAAACCCGCATTTACTAACTTTAATGTGTGTCCTGAAATAGTTTTGAAATTACAGTCTAAAATTTTTGAAATATTATCTAAAGTAATCCCCTTGCCTTGAGAAATCAAAAGCAAAATATCAATTCTTCTATGATTGGCAATTCCTTTTACGTGCCTCTCTATTTGTTTGGAATTTTTCATATGATTTAAATTCTCACATTCTCGAGAATGTGAGCATGTAACTATTGTACTATAAAGTAGCTGAATTAATCTATGATTCGTCTAAAATGATTTTATTTTTGAAAGCTTCCTTTTCTTCGCGTTTTTCCTTTTGCACTTCAATTACTTCTTCGAGCTTCCACTTTTTAGTTTCTAAAATCGCGGTAATTACTTCAAACACATCTGCCATTTCATTAATAGATTCTGCCTGTAAAAATTCGGCCACTTCTTCACCAAATTTTTCTTTTAATTTGATCCAATACTCTTTTTCATCAGCCGCATGAAAAACCACCTTCTCGCCTTTGCTTTTGATATATTCCGGAATTTTATCTCTGGCTAACTTATTATATTTCATACCTTTTTTTAATTTTTTCTATTTTACTTTCTATCCCCTTTTCAACATCGACACCCATAGATTCCGCCAATAAAAGAGTTGTAATAATAACATCAGCAAATTCTTGAGGCAGATTGCTAGCATCATACGCATCAAGTTTCTCATCACGCTGATCAGCATTAAAACTCAATACATCATTAGCTAATTCCCCTAATTCTTCGCTTAATTTTACGGTCCTAGCTAAAATTCTTTTTTCTTTATCATAACTAGCATCCTTTAATTTTTCATCAAGCGCTTTAATAAATTTTTTAAATTCAATTAATTCCATGTTATTAATTTCAAACTATTACTTCCCCGCCCCGCTAAGCGGGGCAACTGGGACGCTTAGCGTCCCGCTACACAATTATTGAAATCATTTACCTGGTTGTTAAAGTGGATAATCAGATTTTTGGTGATCTGGTTTAACTGGTTATATTGATTTACCAGTGCATTATATTCATCAACTTTTTGGTTGTATTCTTGGGATCTTGGATTGGTATTATTAATTTCAGCCCTTTTGGCATCTATTTGCAGAGCCATGGCATCTAGTTGGATTTTGTTATTTTCAATTTCAGCTTTTTCGGTTTCGCTGGGCTGGGCGCAGCTAGACAATGGCAAACCAAATTCCTGCACCCCTACCCAAACCGTTTGATTCTGGTAAGTCCCTTTTATAATTGCCACGCCGATTTCAGTAAATCGGTTATTTAAAATATTAGCCCGGTGCCCGGGGCTGGCCATCCATTTTCCCACTACTTCCGCTTCATCTTTAAAATTTCCCAATATTAAGTTTTCCCCTGAAACAATGTATTCGTAGCCAAAACTCAGAACTAAATCTCCCGGCCCGACTCCTGAAGGCGAAACGTGCTCAAAATATTGGCGTTTGAAAATATCGTTGGCCTTTGCCAGGGCTGCTGCGTTAAGTTTTGCATTTTCAATTAGTGGCGGCAATGAACCATTATCGTAGCGCTGGATATTAGTTTGAGCGATGATTTTAGCCTTGGTTAAAACAACACTATTTTCTTGTCCCCCGATTTTTAGCGGGCCCGGGGCAAAAATTTCTTTGGTAAATTCATTAATAGTGTTTCCTAAATCCGTTTTTTTAAATTGTTCCACATTTTTGGCAGCATTATGATATAATCCCAAAATGTTTTCCCTATAGATAAAGCCGACCCAAAACCCGGCCAAAATTAAGATTAAAAATGAGATATACAATATTTTTTTGTCCATTATTTTTTGGTATTTAATAATCTATAAAAATCCCCCAGAATATCCTTATCGTGGCTAGCAATCATTGATTCATTTTTTATTTCATCCTCTGAAAAAAAATTGCCGTATTCGCCCTCCACAACACTTATTTCTTTTTCAAAATTATTGCTAACTTTCAAAAAATATACATTTGCGGCCCAATCAGTGAAATCATATTTACCGAAAAACTCATATCCTTTTGGCATAAAACATAACTCTTCCTGTATTTCACGTTCTAAGGCCTGCTCGGAAGTTTCACCTTCTTCTATTTTACCGCCAAAAAAAGCGAAATATCCTGGTAACACTTTTCTATTTTTTTCTCGTTTTTGTAAAAATACAAAAAGACTTTGGTTTTCTATTTTATATGGAATTAAAATTGATACATTTCTTTTCTTTTCCATAACATTATAATTTTAACCTCTGCTTTTCAAAACCAAAAAATTCTTCGCAAATTAGTTCAATCTTTTTTGGTTTAAGCAGATACCAAGAATCCCCCTGCAATACATTGTCTGTTTCTTTTGGTTCTGGTTTTTTTCTTTTTGCATAATGCTTTTTTGCCAGATCAAATCTTGCGCCATCAATTTTTTCCGCCACACCTTCAAACTGGATTCCCAAATTATTTTCTTTTGGTAAATTCACGGTAATGGTTCCTGCCACTTTTGGATTTTTTAAAATGGCTTTTGAGTGCCGGCAATCGGGGTCTGACATCCAAAAAATAGTAAAATCATCATCAAAAATATAGATCACGTCAGAAACCCAAATTCCCCCGTCGTCTATTGTTCCCAAGCTCATCAAATATCCTTTTTCCAAAACTTCTTTTATTAATTCTCTAACAGTTTTCATATCAGAAAAATCTACTTCAATTTCTTTAATTTAAATAACTCAACCGACGAGACACTATCTTGAACCCTTAAAGTAATTTCTTTGTTTTCTAATAAATCGGTTAACCTTTCTACCTGTTTTGGTGAAATATGGTAGGGTAATTTATCAACCGGAAAATATTTAATTTCATCAGCTTCATCATTTAACGTGATTTTACCACCTACTTCTTTACAAAGAAAAGCAAAAACAATATCATTTTTTTCTAATTTCGAATAAACTCCTGTCAACCTTTCAACAATAACATCCAAGCCTGTTTCTTCTTTTAATTCTCTTACCACTCCTTGCCAAGGGGATTCCCCGTTTTCCAACTGACCCCCAGGCGGATTCCATAAATCATAATCACGGCGATGGCATAGCAAGACTTCTCTTTTTACGTTGAAAATAAAACCAAAGACACCGATAGTAAATTTCTTTTCCATATTATTTTTGCCACCCCGCTTAGCGGGGTTTAGCCACGCTTAGCGTGGCATGTTTTTTTGATGTTCCTGGCTATTTATCATCCCGCAGCGCTTCCATTTTTTGCCCGAACCGCACGGACATTCTTCGTTTCGGCCGACTTCTTCTGGATTGCCACGCACCGCGCCCGCAGGCGCGGTGCTCGCAATGACGTTTTGATTTGCATTAACATTCAAACTTGCAGTTAAAATATTATTTGCAATTGTTCCGTCTATTTCTTCCAACAGTTGCGTAAATAATTTTCGCCCCTCATTTTTATATTCTACCAAAGGATCTTTACCGCCATACGCCCGTAATTTTACTGACTCGCGCATGTGTTCCATGTTACTTAAATGTTCTTGCCAAAGCAGATCTATGGCCCTTAAACCAACGAGCTTGGATAATTGCTTGAAATTTTCTTCGCCCAATTCTTTTTCTTTCTTTGCTAATTCACCAATAAAATTTGGCGCAGATTGCCGCGCCTCTGCCAAGGCTCGCAATGACGATACCGGATTTTCAAGAAACGCCATCCGTTTTTTGTATATTATTTCCCGGTGCTTATTCATAACATCATCATATTCCAAAACATGGTGGCGGGCATCAAAATTAAACCCTTCAATCTTTTGCTGGGCGGATTCCAGCGCCCCTGAAATCATATTGGCCTGAATTGGTTCGTCGTCAGGAACCTTAAGGGCCGTCATAATTGACTTTATCCGATCGCCGCCAAAAATACGCATTAAATCATCTTCCAGCGAAACAAAAAATTGTGAAGCTCCTTGATCCCCCTGTCGCCCCGCCCGCCCCCGCAATTGGTTATCAATTCTTCGGGCATCGTGCCTTTCAGTGCCCAGCACATACAATCCACCCAAATCCTTAATTTTTTTGGCGTCTTCAAGGCTTGGCGGATTACCGCCTAAAATAATGTCCACTCCACGCCCGGCCATATTGGTAGCAATGGTCACGGCGCCCATTTTTCCGGCTTGAGCGATAATTTCTCCTTCACGTTCGTGGTTTTTGGCATTTAACATTTGATGGGGTATTCCTTCCATCTGTAGCAACTTTCCTAAAAATTCATTCCGTTCTACCGATCGAGTTCCCACCAGCACCGGCTGGCCTTTTTGGTGCAATTCTTTGATTTGATTTATCACGGCTTTAAATTTTCCTTCTTCAGTTTTAAAAATTTTGTCAGCAAAATCCTGGCGCGCCACCCCTTTGTGGGTAGGAATAATTACGACATCTAACTTGTATACTTTGTCTAATTCTTCAGCCGAAGTTATCGCGGTTCCGGTCATGCCGGAAATTTTTTTATAAAGCCTGAAATAATTTTGAAAGGTAATGGTTGCTAAAGTTACCGATTCGGCCTGAATTTTGACGCCCTCTTTTGCTTCTACGGCCTGGTGAAGCCCGGCAGACCAGCGGCGGCCCGGCAACATCCTGCCCGTAAATTCGTCGATAATCATAATTTCGCCGCCCTTAGTAACATAATCCCGGTCTTTTAAAAAGAGGGTTTTGGCTTTTAGGGCGGATTCCAACTGATGGGTTGCGGTAATATCATTGTCTTGCCAAGGATCCAGGCCCAAGCTTTTCACCACTTTGTTTTGGCCTTCTTCAGTAAAATTAACCGCTTTTAATTTTTCATCCAAAACGTAATCTACCTCTTTTTGCAAACGGCTGACGATTTTTGCAAATTGATAATATTTATCTGATGCATCTTCCGCCTGCCCCGAAATAATCAATGGCACGCGCGCTTCGTCAATTAAAACTGAATCTACTTCATCGACAATAACAAAATGATGACCGCGCTGGACTTGCTGGCCCAAATCATAGACCATGTTGTCTCGTAAATAATCAAAACCGAATTCATTGTTGGTACCATAAGTTATGTCAGCTTGGTAGGCTTCTTTTTTTGTCGCTGGTTTTAAGAAATTTTGTACTACTTTAAATCCGCCAACAACATCACGCTCCTGATCTTTTTGAGTATCTACATGTAACGCATCATACACATAGGCAGATTCGGCGGCAACACATCCGGTGGTAAGGCCCAAAGCCCCGTAAATTTGGCCCATCCAAATCATGTCTCGCTTGGCCAGGTAATCGTTAACGGTCACAATATGCACCCCTTTGCCTTCTAAAGCATTAAGATAAGCTGGCAGAGTGGCAGACAGGGTTTTGCCTTCACCAGTTCTCATTTCTGCCACCTTTCCCTGGTGCAACACGATTCCGCCGATTAATTGGACATCAAAATGACGCTGATTGAGGGTTCTTTTTCCGGCCTCGCGCACCACGGCAAAAGCTTCCGGCAGTAAGTCGTCTAACGTTTCCTGCCTGCCGGCAGGCAGGCTCCCTGCCAGCCGCTCTTTAAATTCTTGGGTTTTTTCTTTTAATTGCTCATTGGTTAGTTTTTGTAATTCCGGCTCAAAAGAATTTATTTTCAAAACCAAAGGCTCCAGATTTTTGATCTGTTTTTCGTTAGCATCTCCGAATAATTTAGTAAAAATAGACATGTACAGTAACTCTACCCAAAAATCACCTTTTTAGCAATAAAAAAACTCTTGTTAAAGAGTTGGGGCAAACAATAGTAATTCTTCTTTTTATGAAAAATTAGCATCATGGCTTAATCACACTCAACACCACAGGTTAAACTACGAATGAACATTTCCATGCTAAAAAAGATCAAGAAAATCCCGAAAACGCATAGAAAAATGACAAGTCCCGTACCTAAACTTTTCTGGTCAATCAAAGTGATGGTCATGACAAAAGTTCCAAAACCAAAGAGCAAAGCACAAAGCATCGGCATGAAAAAAGACGACGCTTCCTGGACGATCTGAATCATCTTCACTTTCTTGATCATCGAAACCTCCTTGTAACTTTGATTGCCAACGAACTAAGAACTGAGTCTAATCCTAGACTAGAATTAAAAATTTGTCAAAAAATTTCTTCGTTCTGGGATTTTTTGGCTTTGCGCCTGGGTAATTCAATTTTCTTGAGTTTATACTTTTTAATTTCTATTTCCAATTCTTCTTTAACTTCGGTAATAGCTTTGCCCAAGTCGTCGCCCTTGGCTTGGGATATTAATTTTTTACCAGGCAAAGAAACAATAGCCTCGGCAAAAAATACCTCTCCTTTTTTATGGTGCGAAGTTTCCCGTTCTATTTCAACAAACAATTCGGCGCCATCAAATAAAAACTTTCCTAATTTGCCGATTTTACCATTAATAAAATTTTCGAGCGAAGGCGTAAGCTCGATATTTTTAGTCTTAATAATAATTTGCATAATGCAACAATTGACATTTGACAATTAACAATTGACAACGTCACCGTCGCCTGTCAATGGTCAAATGTTAATGGTTAATTGTTATTTAGATATTGTATTTCTTGTTCTAAGACCACCCCGTATTTTTTTTTGATGGTTTTTTTAGCAAAATCTATTAATGCCAATACCTCTTTTGCGGTTGCGCCGCCCAGGTTAACAATGTAATTTGAGTGCTTTTGTGAAATTTGCGCCCTTCCTATTTTCTTGCCAGTCAGGCCGGCGCCAATAATGAGCCAGGCCGAAGGCACAATAGGAAATGGATCTTTTTTGACTTTATCTAAAAATAACATTTGGACTTTAGGGGAAAGCTTTTTGACATCGACATTCTTAAAAACCGATCCGGCATTGGGATATTCCAAAGGATGTTTTTCTTTACGGTAATTAATGTGGGAACTGGCAATAGCTGCAAGATTTTTTTTGTCGCCTTTTTTACCTTGCAATTTGGCGAAAAGCACCATCCAGTTTTTTTCTTTAAAAATGGAAGAGCGGTATGAAAACTTGCACTGTTTATTTGAAAGTTTTTTTAAAGTTAGCTTATTATCTAAGGCCAACACTTCTACTACGGAATCTTTTATTTCACCGCCAAACGCTCCGGCGTTTCCCCTGATCGCTCCGCCCAAAGTTCCCGGCAAACCCCCGGCCCATTCCAAGCCCGCCAAACCTTGTTTTACTGACGCACTCACTAAATCCTTCATCATGACTCCGGCCTCGGATACGATAATATCATCTTGAGCCAAATCCCATTTGGTAAACTGGATTTTTATCACCAATCCAGAAAATCCTTTATCAGAAACTAACAAATTGCTTCCGCCCCCCATAACAAACACCGGCAACTTATATTGTTTAGCCAACCTAATGCCTTTTAATAACAATTCCCTTTCTTTGGCAATAAAAAAATAGTTAGCCGGCCCGCCAATCTTAAACGTAGTGTGATATTTCAGCAACACATTTCTTTTTACTCCAGGAAGCTCTTTTCTTAATGCTTCAAAAATATTATCTTTCACCCCCACACCAAACGAAGTTATTGTGAATTTTCATTCGCTGGTAATTATATTTTTTAATTTAAATTATTTTGTATTCTTGCTATCGTTATGGTGTGGGGGTAAATTTTAATAATTGATTTATTTTCTGGCGGGTTAATATTCCAACAAACCCCGTGCCTTGCAAAAGGTTAATAGGCGCCAACACTTCAGCCTTATATTTTTCCTGGAAACGCATAACGGCCATTTTTGTCAAATTACCAAAAAACCCGGTAACCAGCCCCTCCGGATATATATCAGGCCCCTGCGTTTTTAGAAACTGTTGTAGGCAAGTTACCTGGCTGCCCGCCATTCCGATAACAAGATTGCCGGTTATGGCGGTGCATGCGGCCGGTGTTTTACCTTGCTCCAACAAAGCAATCTGTTTTTTTAGGGCATCTATTTGCGCCAGTAAATCCTTTACTGAAGCGGGATTTTCTTGGACGATATCGCCAGTAATAGAAACGACAAAAGAATATGAACGGGCGATTTCAGCCCCGCCAAACCCAGAAATTTTTGATTGGAGCGAAGGCATGATAACTAAAGAATTATACCGGCTGCCAAAATTTTTAATATCAATTTGGCCTTTGCCATCTTTATCGAGATTTAAAAAATTGACCGTATAGGTGTTATTTTTATCGTAGATAATATAGGGCACCTTAAAAACCAGGCCGCCAAGCCCCGAAAATTCTAAGGTTAAATCTCCGCTGCCACCGATGATTTTTTGCCAACTCCCTGCCCAATCTTTGACAGCGTTAGATATAGAAAGCGAACTGCTGCCCACCAAGGGCAAGAAAATTAAATTGGGATTTATTTTTAAACTACTTAAATTCTTATTGATAAAACAGTATTTTACGCCATTGGTGCAGTTATTCAAAACGACTGATATTGTCCAATTGGCAAAAATCTGGGAAAAGGTTTCTTGGGCCCCATTTTTGGCAAGCACCTCGTTAAGGCTTGGAATGCCAGTTAATTTTGAATGCAAAGAATCAGTCAAAACGGCAACCCCATAGTGATCAACCAGATAATGCATAAATACGCTTTCAATCGCATAATCGTATTTGGTGCCCTGCCACTCGGTTAAAGAATCACCCGGCTGGCTTAAAAAATCCTGCACTCTCCGCTGTAAATTACTACCTTCGTAAGTGTCGTCATAGCCCAAAAGAGTCGATGCATAATCTGACCTAGCTTCACTTAACCAAACTTCTTCTTGGACTCCTTTTAACCGTTCTTTTTGATTGGCCTCAATAAGATGAACAAACTCATGGGCTAAAAATACCTTAAGCTGGGCGCTATCAATTTGGGCAATTGGCAAGTAAAGCATTTCCCGTTCACTGGAATCAGGAGCTTGTAATTTACTGTATTCATCCGCCGAACGAAAATATCCCCCAAGATTATTATTAACTGATTCAAATAAAATAGTAATGTTATTATCGCTATCAATCCCTGGTCTTGCTTCAAAGCCGTAGAATGAAGTTAACGTGGGATATATCTTATCATTAAATTCTTGAGAAAGACCATCTAAATTATGCAAGACTTCATTTTGCCGGGACAAGCTCTGGGCATCCCACCAACTTTTTTCAATATAAAAATAGAGATTGGGAACCGTTTTAACTAACAATGCCGTAACTTGGGACCTGGCAGTTACATCATAATTTTTATCTACATTAAAATTCACCATGTCTCCGGCATTGGCGGCTTTTACATTGGCTATCGGAAATAACACCAAAAAAACAATGGCAAAAAAAAGTATTTTTTTCATTTTTTATGATTAGACCTAATCATAGCCTAATATAGGTCGGTTTGCTATCGCGATATGTTTCCAGCACAATCTTTCTAACTTCCTGGGTATCTTTGGGATAAAAACGCTGGATATTGGGAAGATTCTTTAATAAGTCTTCTTCGTTTTCTGTTCCCAGTAAGTTGTGGCTCATGCCCTGAAAGCGATAGTGCACATTGCCAACCGCGCCGATCAGTTTCACATTAGCATTGGCGTAACAGACATCGTTTCGTAGCTGTTCGTAGTTTCGCATAATGACAAACGGAACCATAGAATACACATACGGTTTCCATCCACTTTGGGCTAGTCCCGCTGCGATCCCCATAAAAGATTGTTCCATGACGCCGGTGTTGATGTATTGATTTGGGTATTTTTTTTGAAATTCCTGCATGTAGGAAAAACCGACGTCTCCCACCACTAATATAATGCGCGGATCTTTTTGAACTAATTCTTCCAGAGTTTCCATAAAAACGCCGCGGGCGTTGCGGGCCGTTGTTTCTTTTTGTATCTCATTTGGCAATCCCTTGGTAAAGCCAGGGATTGATGATTGCTTATCATCCATCATATGATGTTAATCTTTAGTTAATTCTTCTAAGGCTTTTTGATAATGCTCTTGGTCGATGGTTTTGTAGTGCCATTCTAGCTTTCCTTCAAAAAAAGAGACTCCTTTCCCTTTAGTGGTTTTGGCGATAATCACCAATGGTTTTTGGGCAGTAGTAATTTTATCTAAAGCATCGCTTATCTGTTGGTAATCGTGCCCATCAATTTCTACGACCTCCCAATTGAAAGCGCGCCACTTATCAGCCAGCGGTTCCACGTCTAATACTTCCTTTTTAGTGCCCATGGCTTGGAAGCCATTGTAATCTATAATTACTGCTAGATTGTTTAATTTCTGGTGACCCGCCAACAAAGCGCATTCCCAAGTGGTGCCGCAATCCAGTTCTCCATCGGACATTAAAACGTAGGTTTTCCATGCTTCATTGCCACGTTTTGCCGCCAGAGCCATACCTAAAGCAATGGGTAACCCGTGGCCCATGGCCCCAGAATTTACTGGTATGAAATTCTCTTTTATCTTTCCGGTACCGTTACATTTTTTACACGAAGTTTTTTCCATAAGTGTCTGTTTGTTTATGACAGGAAAGACAAAGAGTCCTGCCATTACCTTTATCCCAAAAATCTTTGAACTCTTTTGCTTCTTGTGGTTTTTTTATGTTGAACTTTTTGATTAATGCAGCTAAAGAAATCGGATAATGATCAACATTAAGATTTTTAATACTACCACATTGAATACACTTTAAATTATCCCTAATTTTAATTTCTTTTTTCCATTTCTTATATTGTTGCAACCAAGTTATTCTTTTTGCTATATATTCCGTCCCTCCGAAATCTTTTCCCGCGTTCCATGGCGTAAATCCTTTCTTAAAATTGGTAGCAAAAGGATATGAATGAACACCTTTTTTAAACCATGTCATCTTTGTGGCCGGATTATCCCATCGCCTATTTCCAAGCGGCGTAAGTTTGTGACCTATTTTAAACTGAGTACTGTTTCGAATGCATCTACGCGAACAAAACTTAGCAGGTCTTGATGGCCTGTCATCCTTTGGTATAAATTCTTTATTACAAGTTTGGCAAGTTTTAACCACATATTAATTTTAGTTTTTAATCGGTTTATCGTCAATCCCTGTCCCATGGCAAGAATCACATGGTACTTCTTTTTCCATCACCTCAGCCAAACCGATATATGGGGATCCTTCTTTGCCAAATTCCTCTAAGTCTTCTTTGGGAATAATGCCTTTTTCGGCTAAGAAGTAATACAAAGCGGCGGCTACCCAACCCTTGGAAAGCACAAATCGATCGCGATCCGGCTTTAAATCTTTATCTAAATTCAATTTAGAAAACAAAACGGCCAGAATGTCCATGGAAGAAAAATTAGACCCGATATGGCTGGTTTGACCCCTGTGTACCATTTCGAGCACTTTTTTTCGAGCATCATTGGCAACGCGTTTAAAATGATCCATAGTTAAGAACTTTGAATTATATGTTTAATACTGCTGGCAATCATCTCTTTATTGTTTTTATAGATACTGTTCTTTAAATCGTCTAACGTGGCATTGATATTAGAAAAATGCACATCGGCCATCTTGGCGATAAAAATTTTCTGGTGCTGAGTGGCAGCAACTCCTTCTTGGGCAGTCAAAATTTCTTCAAATAATTTTTCTCCGGGCCGGATTCCGGTAAAAATAATGGCGATATCTTTGTCGGGTTCAAATCCTGACAACCGTATCATTTCCCGCGCTAAGTCCAAAATTTTAACGGGTTTGCCCATGTCCAACACAAACACTTCGCCCCCTTGGCCCATGGCTCCTGCCTGCATAACGAGCAAACACGCTTCGCTGGTTAACATGAAATATCGCTGCATTTCGGGATGTGTAACTTCCACCGGCCCCCCTCTTCTGATTTGTTCTTTAAAAATAGGAATAACACTACCCCTGCTATTTAGCACATTGCCAAAGCGTACAGAAATAAATTTAGTGCTGTTTTTTTGGTTATAAGCCTGGCAAAGCATCTCGCTAATTCGCTTACTGCCACCCATAACTGATGTAGGGTTCACCGCCTTGTCAGTTGAAATAAAAATAAACTTCTGCACGCGAGCACTAAGGCTCGCTTCTATTAAAACCTTGGTGCCAAAAATATTATTTTTTACAGCTTCATCGGGCTGGTCTTCCATTAATGGAACATGCTTATAAGCAGCGGCATGAAATACTATTTCCGGATGATAGCGACCAAATACTTCGTGCATTTTCTCTTTGTCGGTTATATCTGCCACTAAAGATTGGGTAATCACGGTATCAAACTTACTTTTTATTTCACCAGCAATATGAAACATGCCAGTTTCGTCTTGATCCAATAAAACTAACAGTGATGGCTTAAACTTTGCCACCTGGCGCGAAAGTTCAGAACCGATAGAACCGGCAGCTCCTGTAATTAATACTATCTTATTTTTTATAAATTGTTCTATCTGTTTTTTATCCAGTACCACGGCGTCTCGCCCCAGCAAATCTTCCACATCAACATCTCGTAAATTTTTCAAAGATACCTGGCCTCGGATAATTTCATTGAGAGGCGGGGCAATTTTAATCTTGCGCACTCCAGCACTTTTGCCAAGCTCAACCGCATTTCTTATGGCGGTAGAACTAGCCGAAGGAAGCGCAATAATCAACTGCTTAATTTGCTGACTTGTTACAATAGCCGGTATATCAGAAATTTTCCCAAATACATTAAGCCCGTGGATTTTAACTCCCTTTTTCATGGGATTATCATCGACAAATCCAATAGGAAAATAAGCGTGAATCTTTGAAGACAGGATACTTCTTAAAATTTGCTCGCCCGCGTCGCCGGCTCCTACAATGAGCGTTCTTTCCTGTCCCTGAATTCTTTTAAATTCTAACCTGTGGGAATAAACCCGTTTTGAAAAACGTATCGCACTGGTAAAAATAAAGACCAATATATAACTTATAAAAATAGTTGATCTTGGGAAATTCGTAAAATGGGGAAAATAGTGGGATATAAAAATAGCAATGCTTAAAAATATAAAAGAAATAGTGGTAGCATTAAATAACGATACCAGTTCGCTGGCGCTCACGTATGACCAGGAAAAAGAATACAATTTGTGAAAATAAAAAATCGGTATGATAAAAATAATGGCTAGTACTATCATCCTCAAAATAAAAGGATCGTACTGGGCTGGAATTTTACCGTCAAATCTGAATAAAAAAGCCAGCCAAATGGAAAGGGCAATAAAAAAAACATCAGCTGCAATGAAAAACAGCATTCTTTTTGCCACCGTTTTTTTAAATAAATCAATCATGTGATTGCCCGAAAAAAGTATTAATATTGCTTGCTATAATATCCATTTCTTTTTTGGAAAGTTCTGGATACATGGGCAGGGTTAATACACTATCTGATATCTGTTCGGTTTTTGGCAAAAATCCTTTTTTATACCCATATTTTTTACGGTAAAACGTAGTTAGGTGGACAGGATGAAAATACACTTTGGCCATAATGCCATTTTTATTCAAATAATTTTTTAAGGCATCCCTCACTTTTTTTCCGCCTTCTATATATATGGTAAACATCTGGTAAATATGGACATAATCTTTTGGGGCATGAGGCAATGTTATTTGACGCACACCTTCTAGCTTTTTAGAAAGATAAGCGCCATTGGCGCGCCGCAGGCCGATAATTTTTTCTATTTTTTTAAGCTGGCTAATTGCTAAAGAAGCCGTAATGTTTGACATCCTGAAATTATAACCAAGCTCTACATAGTCCATGTATTCTGATGAAGAAAAATAATTTGTAGTTTCCGCCCGTCCGTGCGACCGCAATAATTTTAATTTTTCATAAAGATCTTTTGAATTGGTGACGATCGCCCCGCCTTCTCCGGTCGTTATCACTTTATTGCTGCAAAAACTTACCATGGAAGCAAATCCAAACGTTCCCACTTTTTTATTGCCAATTTTAGCGCCTAATGATTCTGCTGCGTCTTCCAGTAACAAGATATTATGCGCATCAGCGATTTTTTTAATTTCATTAATATTGCAACCCAGCCCGGCGTAATGAACCGGCATGATGGCCTTGGTTTTTTTGGTTATTTTCCTTTCTACATCTTTAGGATCCAAGCCGTACGTTTGATTTTCTACTTCAGCAAACACCGGCACAGCGCCTACCATAAGGCACACATTGGCCGTGGCAATAAACGTAAATGATGGCACAATAACCTCATCCCCTTCTTTTATCCCGCAAGCCAATAAAAGCGCATAAAGAGCTGATGTGCCAGAGTTAAACGTAATAGCATACTTTGTGCCGACATATGTTGCCAATTTTTCTTCAAATTTTTCCACTTGGGGCCCAATCGCCCAGCCCCAGCCAGATTTTATGGCCTTATTTACGGCAGTAATATCATCTTGGTCCCAGTAAATTTTAAATAGGGGGATGTTCATATTTATGAAGGAGGGAGGCAGACGAAATTGTAAGCGCAAAAATTAAAATTCGTTTTAATTTTTGCGCGAGCATTTTTGGATGCCGACCGAGTGATAAAATATATGCTTTGCATATTACCTAAATACTATCAGATTTATAACTTAAATCAAATAAAAAAACCGCTTCCTTGACAGGTTGCGGTATGGTGAAATTTCAACTGAATTTTATTTCAATCGCGGAAGCTTCGGGCCAGCCCGTGAGGTGAGCGAGTGACTGCTCGGTTTCATCTCGCCATTTTAGGACGCCTGATAATCCGCTTAAGGAATACAGGTGTCCTAGTTCTTCGGCCAGTCCCTTGTTTGCGGGATCAGTTTTGTGTGATGGTAGAAGTCCGTCAGTACCCAGCAGTACGAACCGAGGATTTAACGACAGGCTAATCTGCCTGACCGACCAGCATTCTTTTAGAGCCGGATCACCATTGAGTGTGGCGGATCCACCCTTGCCCAGATTCTTGTTGGAAATACGAAGACGCTTGGCTCTATATTCGGGCCAATATAGATCCCATGCCAGTCCCCTATTGCCTTCTGCTTTTTGAAGATATCGGGTGTAGGCCTCGTTATCCTCCTTCTCTACTTTGAAGGCCGCTTCGTCAAACCCAGAGAAGAACTGGTATCCCTCTTCTGTCTTAACGAGAGCGAAACAATCACCGCCGAAGATCAGCGTGATGAACTTGTCACAAATCTTGCAAACGCAGAAGCTTGCACCGCCAACATCGTCACCCTTGATAGGATCTTTCCTCATTTGCCTGTGGGTGGCGAGAATGCGGTTATTAATACCGAGTAGAAACTCCTCGGCATCGTACGTTGGAAGTAGCGATGCACCGTTACCAGCAAACAAAGACGCAATCATCTGACCGCTGGTGATGCCTTTCTTATGAAAGCGAGAATCGTAGAGATCTTCATACATCAGTGGCGGATTACTAGGACTGTACGCCTCGGAGACGCCATCGGCGACCCCAAAGAGCTTTGCCCGCGCGTTAAGGAAAGAACCGTCTTCAATATGCGCCCTTTCGTCAAACGGCAGGCGATAAAAAGACGACGCAGAAATCAGCTTCATTTGAAATCTCCTTGTGTTTGTGATTCAAGATTGAGGCAACGAGCCACAATCAGGACTAGGTAAAATAATACCATAGCATTGCCTATAAATCAATGTTCGATCTAAGCAATAATCACTAATCCAAGAATAACAAGCACGATTTGCAACCCATAACAGATGGCTAAAGTTTTTTTCGTAGAAAAACCTTTTTGTAACAGTTTATCGTAAAAGTGGCTTCGGTCGCCCAAAAAGATGGATTTGCCGGTCAGCACTCTTCTGATATTGGTGTATACTCCGTCAAAAATCGGCAAGCCAATAATAAATATTGGGCCCAAAACACTGTAAATATTATACGGTTTTGAAAGTAACATTGCCAAAACCGCTAAAATAAATCCTAAAAAATAGGCCCCCGAATCCCCCATAAAGATTTTCGCCGGCGGAAAATTGAAACATAAAAGTGCCGTAACTGCGCCAAGAGCAATAATGGAAATCATCGTTGTAAAACCATTGTAAGCAGCCATACCCGACAAACTAAACCCTAAAAATGAAATGGCCGCCAAACCTCCAGCCAATCCATCCATCCCATCTTGGTAGTTAACAGCATTAATGCAAACAAAAATATAGGCAAAACCTAAAAGTAAAGAAATAGCGGAATACGGCAAAAAACGAAAAGAAATTCCGGTAAACAATAATACTGCCGACGAACCGATAGTACACAAAAGCAAAAGGATAAATTTTTGCATCGGTTTTATCCTAGAAACATGCTTCCATTTTAAGTCATCGTAAAAACCAAGAAAAAATGCCATCAAAATTCCTACGGTAATTGCAATAACATACAAATGAAAACCCGGACGCCACAATAAGACAGTTCCAACCAGCCAGGTAAACACCATGGCCGACCCGCCCAAAAGCGAGATGTTTTTTGTGTGGATTTTTAGTGCATCGCCCTCTGATACGTCAACCAAAAAATTAGTTTTTTGGGAAAATTTCATGAGAAGAAATGTTGCAACGATACCTATAAAAAGGGGCACTAAAAAATAAAAAATAATGCTCATGATTGCATTGCTTCATAGCAGTAAACTCTTGAGGAGGCACTGCCATGAATGTTAATATTTTTTATAAATGTAAAATTATTTTTTTCGTAAAATTTAATTGCATTAGTTAAATCTTCGCCGACCACCACTTTAAAAATAGTAATATTTCTTTTTTGCATTTGGACTAAAAATTCATTCAATAAGGATTTACCCAACCCCTGACCTTGGAATTCTTTTTTTATAGCGATAACTAAGAGCTCCGCAGGAGGCAAAGATTGTTCTTTTGTTGGATATAATAACGTTTCCAGCATTTTTTTAAACGAAGAAAATATTTTGGGCAGTAATATAAGAAACGACTGAAAAAAATAGTGCGTAAGAAAATATTTGTAAAAGGCGTTCATATTAGAAACCCCCGCCACAAAACCTATTATTTGATTATTTTCTTTAGCCGCTACGCAAAAACTTACCGGAGATTTTATCAAAGCAACATAAAAGTTTTTTAAAAAGGTAAGATTTAAAGAACTTAAAAATCCTCCGACAATTTCATTTTTATGGATTTTCGCAATGTCCAACGCATCTTTTTCTTGGGCTAAACTAATTATCATAATTTTGCTTTTATTAAAACTTCCATTCTTTCTTCCATCTTCTGTAAAAGAGTATTTTTATCAAAATTTTCTTCTGCTGCTTTCCGGCCAGCCAACCCCATGTTTTTGGCAATGCTTGGATTTGATAATAAATAGATAATAGCTTTTTCCAATTCTTCAGCATTTTTTGGTGGAATAATAAGGCCGGTAATGTGGTGTTTAACTGCATCCCGACATCCTCGTACATTGGTAGTAATTACCGGAAGAGCCATCGCAGAGGCTTCCATAACGCTATGCGGAAAGCCTTCGCGGTAAGATGGCAAAACAAAGATATCCATGATTAAATCCAGCTCTGCAACATCAGTCCTTTCGCCTAAAAAAATAATATTTTTTTGCAAAAATGTATTAGGATTAATGCTGTCTTTTTTTTGCAGGTCGGCAGGGCCAATTACCAACAACACCGTATCGGGAAATTGCAGAGCCACCTTTTTAAAGGCTTCAAATAATTCCATGTACCCCTTTTCTTTAACAAGCCTGGCTACAATGCCAATAACAGGAATTTTCAAGTTAATTTGTAAATCTTTCTTTTTTTCGTTAATAAATTCCTCTGAAAATCTAGTACGATTAAATTTTGCTATATCAATTCCATCTCCAATATATTCTGCAACATGAGGATCAATAATATGTTCTTTTTTGGCGGTTTCGAAATCTTCTTTATTCCTGAAAAATACCCACGAGGAGCACCAACCGGCAACACGTTCAATGAATATAAAAAGTGCTTTTTTAATCAGGGGCGTATGTTGATGAAAGTAATAACCAAAAATCGTATTAATAATAATTGGCACGCCTGCCATTTTTGCGGCCAATTGCCCCAAAAGCCCGGGTTTTGGAGTAAACGTCATTACCATATCAAATTTTTCTTTTTTGAAATATAAAAATATTTGGATCAAAGAAACCAAGTCTGAAATGGGAGTAAACATTTTTCTCTTAATAGTAATTTCTTTGACCTCTATGCCTTCTTTTCTAAGATTTTCAATCCAGGATCCGGGCGAACAAATCACAGAAACTTCGTAACCTTTGTTTTTAAAAAACTTCAGTTCCGAAATAAGCAAGAATTTCAGGGTAACATCCACGGCCACCACAAAACACATTTTCGGCTTGGATCTAGTTTTATTTTCCATACCATTGGATTGTTTTTAACAAACCTTCTTTTATACTGATCTTGGGGCTCCAACCCAATTCTTTCTTTATCTTTTTAACATCCATAGCGCTTCTTTGGGTTTCTTTCACGGTGATTTCTTGATGCGTTGGTACAACAGGACTCTTAAGCATTTTTTTAATGTGCAAAAAGACTTCATGTAAACTTGTCTCCCTCCCACTGCCAATATTATATATGGCATTGGAGCCTTTTTGAGCTAATATTATCAGTGCAGAAACAACATCGTCGATATATAAAAAATCTCTTGTTTGTCGGCCATTTCCATAAATAACCGGGCTCTCGTTTTTAAGCATTTTTAAAATAGTAGCTGGAATAATTCCAGTTTGCCATTGGCCTGGCCCATACGCATTACTTAGGCGCGCAATCGTAAAATGTATCTTGTATTTTTTACCATATAATTGTATAAATTTTTCTATGGCCATATTTGCCAATCCGTACAATAATGTTGGGTGGACTTGGTAATCCTCTGGAGTTGGCACAACCACTGCATCTTGATATATTGCTCCGCCACTAGAAACAAAGATTATTTTCTTAACACCATGCTTTTTACAGGCTTCTAAAATAATACTGGTGCGGGACAAGAAATTCACATCTTTTAAAAAAAGCGGGTCCGTAATATCGCGCCGCAAATGTATCGGGCCGGCTAAGTGAAATACAAAATCCGGTTTTTCTTTTTTAAAAACCGCGTCAACTTTTTTTGCATTTTCAATATCTATAGAATAGATTTTGATACGGGATTTTTGCTCTTTTGTAGGCGTGATTTTTGTTCTATCCACAAGCACCACCCTATTTCCCTGGTGCAACAGTTTTAGCCAAAGATGCGAGCCAATGAATCCCGCGCCTCCAATAATAAGATATTTTTTCATGATTTTCTTTTTCATTAAAACTTAAACAAAGGATACAGATAAAACACATAAACATGGGTATCCGGATTCTGGCAATAATTCCATAATTATTGATAAAAAGCGCTAGCGCTCCGGTAGCCGCAACGCCAAATACCATTAAGGGCAGGCTGAATTTGTAATATTCCAGGAATGCTAAAAATCCGTTTCTTTTGATAAATCGGCTAGCACCATACAAAGAAAATAGTATTAACATATACCAAGGAATAGTTTCAGCCAAAGCCACCACTTGCCGTTGTCGAGTAAACTGCCAAGGGAATGGCCCCAGCAAACTATAGATAAAAGACAAAGAAAAATTCTTGATAAACACCGCTGGGCCCTTGCTAAATCCTGTTTCCAAAACAAATGTTGAACCATTGCCATTATTGGAATCTGGCGTTGGGGCTGGCGCTGGAGTTTGAACTGGGGCTATAACTGGGGTTTTGACCGGAGCTGGGGTCGAAACTGGAGCTGGGGTTTCAACTTTGGCAGGAGGTAGCGATGGCTTCACGGTGCTTGGCTTTTGAGTATTTTTTTCAGGGGGAGTATTTTGGGCAGGGTTTTTTTGAACAATCACCACCTCCGGCTTAGCGGGAATAGCGGGCGCCGGCGGATTCGCATACACCACTTCCCTAAAATAGGTGATCTCTTTAGGGTTAAGAAATTTTTTAAAATTATTAAACCCATAATATCCATCGCCCAGAACAAAGGAAGAAAATCCCAATAAAAAGATAATAACGAACCAATAGATCATTTTCTTTTTTACATTCATTGCGGCCAACAGCGGCCAAGAACAAATCAAGCCGGCCATAAGCGCGTATCCGATATAAAAACGGAGGTTAATTAAGGGCGTTAGCACCATAAAAAATAACACAAATGTTATCCAAGAAAAATGCCTTGCCATTTTTAACGTCAGCCATATTCCCGCCAATACTAATGGTATTACCAGCGTGTCTTTTAACAAAACACTGCCAAAAAACAGGTAACTTGGGTAAATGCTCACAAGAATACTCGCCAAAAAAGCGGTTTTTTTTGTTCCGCCTATTTCCAGGACTATCACATATATCAGTGTAATAGAAAGAGCGGCAAGCCAGGCGGTGAAAAACTGGCCAATAAGCCTACTGGGCATGGTAACCATATATAAGACTCCGATCAACACCGGGTAAAAGTGCTCGGTATAGAGGCCATTGAGTGAAAAGTTGCCATGGCTGAACCGATGAGCTATTTCTGTAGCTATTTTATCATAAAGGTCAAAATCGGCGCCGCCGCCAAATGGCTTGAAACCAACATAATAAATAAACAAAACAAACCCAAGATGAATTGCCAAGCCAATCAAAAAAACCATGTATATGTTTTGGTCTTTTATGCCGGCTCTGATCAGCATAAAAAACATCGCCGCGGTTAAACAAAAGAGCATCAAAATCCCGACAGCCAAAGCCATGTCAAAAAAACTGATCAGGCCGCACAGGCCCAATAAAAATACGGTAAAGTAAAATGCCACTGGCACCAGTTTTGCGTTGATTATCTTTTGAAAAAAATTAAATATTTCTGTCATGTTAATTCCAAGAAAACTTTTTCGTACTCTTTTACGCTTTTTTCAACAGAAAAAAATTCTGCTCTTTTTTTCCCCTCTAAAGAAAGCTTTTTGGCCAAAGCGGGATTTTCCAAAACGGCCAAAATGGCTTGCGCCATTTGTTGTTGGCCGCCCACAGGAACCAATATCCCATTTTCCATGTGCTGTATTATTTCACCCGGTCCAGTGGGGCAATTGGTTGAAATTACCGGCGCCCCGCATGCCATGGCTTCAATGATTACATTTCCAAAGCCTTCTTGTAAAGAAGATAGCACAAATACAGAAGCTTTTTTCATGTATTTAAAAGGATTTTCCTGAAAACCTAAAAAGGCAACATCTTTTGATAGCCCCATTTGGAAAGCCAAATGTGTTAATTTTTCTTTTTCCGGGCCATCTCCTAAAATCATTAAACGGACAGGGGTTTTTTCCAAAACCAGCTTGAAAGCGCCAAGAAGGGTTGGGTAATCTTTACATTTCACTAAACGTCCAACGGCAACAATAACCGGAATTTTTGGATCAGAAAACCAGATGTGATTAATTGGTACTTCTGCTAATTGGTATATAGTGCTGGTAATTACAGGATTGTGTATCACTGTTAGTTTTAAATTTCGGTTTACGGTTTTTAGAATATCATCCGCAATTCCTTTTGAAACGCAGATAATAGCCTCTGCTTTTGGATACAACCAATTACATAGGCCTGGCATAAAAAAGCGCGCAAAAACCCCGCGCCAAAAACTTCTGGCAATGATTGGCAATAAGGAAAACACCGAATGTTCTGTAATAATAATTTTCGTTTTTGTTTTCGAAAAAATCTTTGCGACAATACAGATAACATTGACACGGGGAAAAGCTGAAACGAAAATGTCAGGCTGATGCATGTTAAAATAGGTTACCAGCTTAAACAGCGATGCGACACTACGATAGGTATTAAGATTAATAATGGAAATATCGCTATGAACTTCTTTTAAAAAATCCCCTTCAGCCATGCCCAAGACCAGCGACACCGCATATTTTGTTTTATCAATAGTATTAACCAGGTTTACCACGTTTCTTTCTGTACCCCCGGGCTCTAGTGATGGAAGGAAAAAAGCAACGGTAATTCTTCGATTTTGAGTCATAATCTCTAATATTAATCCTTGTAATTAAGCCAAAATTATTCTATCATAATATAATTTATTCGAGTAAAAATCAATTAACGTGAATCGCAAAACCCTTTCTAGGTATTTTCTCTAAATTTCAGAACGGGGGTACCCCCTGGGTCCTGATAGAATTTTCAGCCATAGCCGGAGACTTCTGACTGAAAATTATTGCACATTTGCAGTTGAAATTTGGAGAAAATACCTGAAATTTGCCTTTTATATAGGGGTTTTGCGATTCACGTTTAATCAATGAGCACTATATTAACCAATAAAAAAATACTAGTAACCGGGGGAGCCGGTTTTATCGGTTCTCATGTAGTTTCTGACTTAATAGATCGTAATAATAAGGTTGTGGTGATTGACAATCTTTCTTCGGGAAAAAGAGAGGCATTGCACCCAAAAGCTACATTCTATAAAACCGATATCTTAGACAAAAACATGGCGCTCATTTTTGAAAAAGAACGCCCGAATATTGTCTTTCACTTTGCTGCCCAGCCGCTTGTGTATCGGGCATACGTAGACCCTGCTCTCACGATAGAAACCAATATCATGGGAACCGTAAATGTGCTAGAAATATGCAAGAACCAAAGAACCATTGAGTCGATTGTTATGGTATCCTCCGATAAAGCTTATGGCAAAACAGAAACACTTCCTTACAAAGAAAATTCCCCCCTTCAAGGAGATCATCCTTACGATGTTTCAAAATCAGCGGCTGACTTGATTGCCACCACTTATTCTAAAACCTATGACCTGCCTATTGTCATCACTAGGTTTAGCAATGTATATGGGCCCGGAGATTATAATCTTTCAAGAATAATGCCCAAAATAATGGAGTCAGCCATAAAAAATAAGGAACTGTTATTGCGGGGTGGAGGAAGTATGCTGCGAGAATACACTCATGTAAGGGATATCAGTGCCGGGTGCATAGCTTTGGCCCAAAAAACCGGGGTGCATAAAGGCCAAGCTTTCAATTTTGGCAGCAATAATGTATTTACCGGAATTGAACTGGTGGGAAAAATACAACATATATTAGGTACAAAAATTAAGTATACTCTACTGCACGCTCCCCACAATGAAATACCAAAACAATATTTAGACTGGTCAAAAGCAAAAGAAAAATTACCATGGGAACCCAAAATAACTTTTGAACAAGGCATCAAAGAAACATTCCAGTGGTACAAAAACTTCTACACCAAGAATTAAAAATATACGCGCTCAATACGTATGACCATAAAAGAACTGAAACTAAAAGGGGTTTTTGAAATCCAACTGGAAACCGAGGAAGATTTCCGCGGGTTTTTCATGCAAACATACCATGAGCAGGAATTTAAAAAATATAACATAAACCTAAAATTGACTGAAGAATATCATAACCTTTCTCTAAAAAAGGGAACTATCCGCGGTCTGCATTTTCAGCTCCCCCCTTACGCTAGAACTAAATTAGTCCGAGTCGTGCAAGGAAAAACGCTGGATGTATTCTTAGACTTGCGAAAAGATTCTGACACGTTTGGCAAATGGGATAGCGTTGTGTTATCGGTAGAAAATAAAAAAATGGTCTATATTCCCCATGGTTTTGCCCACGCCCTGTGCGCACTGGAAGACAATACGATGATTATTTGTAAAATGGACAACGATTACACCCCTGATGCAGAATATCAAATTAAATGGGATGACCCGGATTTACAAATTGATTGGCAAATTGAAGGCAAGGCAATTGTTTCAGAAAAAGATGCCAGTGCCAAAAGTTTTAAAGAATTCGTCAAAACCTATCAAGGCCGTAAATCTTGAAAATCCTGAATTAACAGCAAGTTTCAGGTCTTTGCGCCAAATTTCAGCTACGAATGTGCTATAATTCTTCGGCGGACGCTTTGCGTAAGCCTCAGAATTCTATCACATTCTCGCTTTGAAATTTGGCGCAAATCCTCTGAAAGATTTTCAAGATTCACGGCCATCAAGGAGTTTAGTAGTTATTAAAATAGTATGTATATCGGCTTTTACAATCATCACAAAATCCACAATAATAACAATATGCTTACCAAAGCAGATACTGCTATTGGTGACAATTTAAATTATCCGTTTGTGTTGCTGGCCAATCAATTAAAAAGCCTGGGCCATCGCGTGGCCACTATTGATACTGATGATCTCCATAAATTCGACGCCATAGTGTTTGTTGAATTTCCGGGCAAAAATAACAAATATTTTAAAACTCTAGTAAATAGTAACTTTAAAAATATATATCTAATACTCTTAGAATCTGTATTGGTAAAACCTGACAACTATATTAAAGAAAACCATGGGTATTTTAAAAAAATATTCACCTGGCAGGATGAATTAATTGATAATAAAAAATACATTAAAATACAGTATTCTCATCATATCCCAACCGAATTTAACTTTAAGCTAGAAAAAGAAGCTTTATGCGCCATGATAGCTTCAAATAAAAGCTCAAACTACCCAAACGAACTGTATTCAGAAAGAAAACATGCGGTGCAATGGTTTGAAAAAAACCATCCGCAAGATTTTCACTTATATGGCGAGGGTTGGGACAAATATAACTTTGAAGGAAAATTCTTGGGAATAAAAATTGCTAGGCTCAACCGTTTGCATTTTTTAACCAAATTACTGGCCCCACATTACCCTTCTTATAAGGGGCCGGTGCTATCAAAAAACCAAACCTACCAAAAATATAAATTTTCAATTTGTTATGAAAATATAAAAAATATACCAGGATATATTACCGAAAAAATCTTTGATTGTTTCTTGGCTGGATGTGTCCCTATTTATCTAGGCGCACAAAATATTACTAATTACATTCCGCAAAATACCTTCATTGACAAACGAAATTTTGAAACCTACGAAAAACTCTACACCTACCTTAAACACATGCCAAACCAGGAATATGCCGGCTATGTAAACAATATCGTTGCATTTTTAAAAAGTGATAAGGCACAGCTATTCTCAGCCCAGTGTTTTGCTGATACAATAATAGACCTACTGCTTAAAGATTTCCGTAGCGAGCCGCAGGATTTTTTGAAATAAAACTTGATAGAATTTAGAGGCTTGCCCTGTGGGCCCGCCGAAAATTATAGCAAGTTTTATTTCAAAAAAGACCAGGCGCAGTAGGAAAGTCTTTAGGCAGTAGGTCTAATAAAAGAATTAACACTATGACAGAAAACAATCCATTAGTAACTTTATGCTTATTGACCCATAATTGGGCAAAACACCTAGAGAAATCTTTAGAGCTTTTAATTAACCAAAGCTATAAAAACTGCCAAATAATTATTTCCGATGATAAATCAAGCGACAATACCTGGGAGGTAATTGAGCGGCTCCAAAAAAAATATCCTCAAATTATTATCCGTAAAAATGTTCCCACCATCAACACGGAAGAATTTTTTGATGTTAGTGTAAAACATATCCCTGCAGAAAAAAATACTAAAACCTACGATATTCTTTTTAATCACTGTAATAGCCTGCTTAAATCAGACTTGATTAAGGGTGAATTTATTGTATTTTGTCATCAAGATGATCTTTATCAAACAGATATTGTAAAAAAAGAAGTGGAATTTTTATTAGAGCATCCGGAAGCCGCCGGAGTTTTTACCCAAGGCAATATTATTGATCAACATGACCTTATTATTGGCCAATACCCTTTCCCCAGAGATTTAAAAGGAAAAAATATATATACGTTTAGTGAAATTTTCGGTGCCATTTTGATACACGGGAATTTTTTGCTGACGCCAAGTTTTATGATACGTAAAGATATTTTTGATAAAGTGGGATTATTTGATGACCAGGGCCCATTTGGCGGATCAGATGATTTGGAAATGTGGCTCCGAATTTTAGAAAAGTATCCTGTTGGAATTTTACAAGAAAAACTTATTCATTGGCGAACCGATGGCCGTGGTAAGAAATATAATAAATTACGTACCGATAAAGCTGACTATTTTAAGCTCATGGATTATTATCTGCAAGACAGGCAATATATTAAAACGGTAACTCAAAAAGAACTGCGCCAATACCTTTATCAAAAAGATTTTGACAATACACTGCGTGCCATGAATTTTTTGATAAAAGGACAGGAATCAGAAGCCAAAAACATCATCAACCACTCATTCTCCTTTGAAAATTTTCTGGCTTTTTTTGAAAATATGAAGCTACTAAGAGCGAAGGTACTAGCACTAAAAGTTATATTATTTATCGGCATCAACCTTGGATTGGGAAAACAGTTAGGTAAAATGCTCTATAAATTCGCATAATACAATTCCCATAATACAAAAACCGCCCATTCGAATTCGAATGGGCGGTTTTTTAATTAATGAAATGTAGAACATCTAACATACTACGGGCAGCAAAATCTGGTTTTGTTTCGCGCGCAAGGTTGGCGTCTGCAAGTAATATCGTCTTGCATCCGGCTTTTTTACCGGCCTCAATATCAGTCAGGCTATCGCCAATCATATAGGAATTTGATAGATCTATGTTAAGTTCGCGAGCCGCCTGAAATATCATGCCCGGCTCTGGCTTGCGGCAGGCGCACTTTTCTTTTATGCCATGCGGACAAACATAAATGCTATCAATGATGGCATTACTTTTTTTAAGTTCCGTCTGCATATTTACATGAATGCTATGCACATCATTCAATGTCATCAGTCCCCGCGAGACTCCCCTTTGGTTTGATACCACTACGACCAAAAACTTTTTATTTAATTGACTGATCACATCTTTAATATGGGGCAGAAACTCAAACTCGCCCCAATTTTTTATGTAATCATGTTCCTTGGCTTTTTTATTTATAACGCCATCCCTGTCTAAAAAAATGGCTCTTTTTTTAGTCATTGCAAAATTAGGTTTTTAAAATTTCTCTTAACGATTGTGCCACAAATTTGACATCTTCATCGGCCATACCATAAAAAATCGGCAAACAAAAGTGATGCGCACTGACATATTCTGTAGTTGGCAGTTTTAAATCATTAGCTAAAGGAAATACCGGCTGTTTATGCAGTGGCAACTCATACACGTATCCGCTTGGCTGAATTCCCCGTGCTTCTAGTTCTTTGTGAACTGTACGGCGATCGTGGTCCTTTAAGATAATAATATATTTAAAATAATTATGAATTGAGTCTGCTTCTGGTTTTATGATTTTTATACTTGAAACTTCTTTTAGTTCTTGGTCATAGATTTTAGCAATCTCATTTCGCCTTTTAATAAAATTTCCAAGCGACGCCAATTGCCGCAAACCTAAAAGCGCAGCTACTTCCGGCATTCGCCAGTTATACCCCATGTATTTGTGGTAATTAATATAAATATCTTGCTTCACTTTGCCAAACTCTCGCATGGCCTTCATTTTTTCTACGAGCATTTCGTCATTGGTTGTAACCATTCCTCCCTCACCGGTGGTCATCACTTTGGTAGAAAAGAAACTAAAACCGGCTGCGACTCCAAAAGCTCCGGCTTTAATATTTTTTAAACTAGAACCATGGGCTTGAGCCGCATCTTCAATAAAATATAATTTGCGGTCATCGCAGATTTTTTTTAATTTTAAGGTACTTTCCGAAACGATTCCGCCGATATGAACTTGCATAATAGCTATCGTGTTTTGTGTAATTTTTTTTATCACATCATTTTCATCCAAACACATGTTATCAGCGCAATCTGCAAACACCGGTATGCCTCCGGCATTTAAAATGGCGTTGGCGGTGGCCATAAACGTATTTGAGGGCAAAATGACTTCTTTGCCAGAAATGTCCAAAGCCCGGCAAATTAATTCAAGCGCGGAAGTGCCGCTATTGCACGCTACGGCAAATTTCGTGCCAATAAATGCGGCGAACTCTTTTTCAAATTGAGCCACATATTGGCCATTAGATAAAAATGATTTTCCCTGCAAAATCTCCCGAAACTTTTCAGTAATAAATGCAATATCTTCTTCTGAAAAATATGGCTTGGTGGCTGGAATTTTCACCCCGTTAGAAGTTTGCAATGAAATACCTTTGCAAGTCACGCCCGCGGGCGTGACTTGCCATGGCAAATCTTGCAAACATTAATTTTATAGACAACACCCCATTATGCTGGCAAACTTCTAACGGGGTTCATAAAATTCTTTGATGCTTTGACAAACAAATTCTATATTTTTATCAGTTAAACTGGGTGCTGATGGCAAACACACCCCGGTCTTATAAATTTCTTGGGTATTGGGGAAATCGCCTTTTATTTTGTAAGCCGGCATGGAATGCATGGGCATAAACATACTTCGCACCCCAATCCCCAATGAAGTTAAATAGGCCATCAATTTTTTGGCATTAGGAACAAAAATGACTACTCGGTGAGGAACTATGGCGCCATCAGGATTAAAACTAAATACTCTTACATTCTTTATGTCAGTAAGCTTTTTTTGATAATATCGTAAAATTTCTTTTTTTCTTTTAACAAAATAAGGTGCTTTTTTAAGTTGCGCCACCCCGACGGCGGTTTGCAGCTCTGTTATTCTAAAATTGTAACCTTTATATTCAATAAGGTCTACCCCACGCTCTTTGCGGCCGTCATGCTTATAGGTATTTACCTTATTTATTAAAGCTAAATTATTGGAAAGCAACATGCCGCCTTCACCCGTAGTTATGGTTTTATCAGCAAAAAATGATAGCACGGAAAAATCTCCGTACGATGGAATAGGTTTTTGCTTGTAATTTCCAAATAATGCCGGGGCGCAATCATTAATTAAAAATAGTTTTTTGGATTTGGCATAAGCCACTATATGTTCTAAATCCGACACATTGCCGTAAGCGCACACATATAAAATGGCTTTGGTTTTTTTGGTTATTACTTTTTCAATCGTTTGGCGGGTTAGACAAAGGCTCGCCGGATCAACATCGGCAAACACTGGAATCGCTCCGCTATTAGAAATAGAATTTGGATCAGCGGAATGAGAAAAACTTGGGACAATAATTTCGTCTCCCCCTTTGATGCCCAGTGCCTTCATGCCCGAAATAAGCGCTGCGGTAGCGTTGGCAAAGGCTACGGAATATTTTCTGGAACAAATTTTAGCTAAACGATTTTCAAATTCTCGCGTATACTTATTTTCTGATAACCAGTTGCGTTGTATGACATCCGTTACCAGGCGCAATTCTTCTTTTCCAATTGACGGCTCATAACAAGGAATAGTTTCGCGAGCCACGCGGCTTTTATACGCTTGGTAAGATGTAACTACATCACTGTGAGTATGTTTTTTCATTTAGTTAGTATGTAAAGTTTTTAAATATTCATTGAGGGCGCTAGAAAAAGGCGTAAATATATCATTGCCCAAAGCATGTTTTATCTTTTGACTAGATAACAACGGCAATGTTTCGCCCTCGGGTTTATTTTCTAAAAAGGTAACGTTTACGTTAAAAAATGCTGCAATACTGGTGGCTGTGTCTTTTACAGAAACATAATCATCTCCTCCCAAGTTGTATGTTCCCGGAGCCACATTAATGCTTTTTAAAATAATATCAACCACATCTTTCATATATACATATTGTAGCTTGCGTTCTCCTCTACCCCAAACAGTCAGAGAGCCGCTCCCAAGACATTCTTTTGCAAAAGCTAAAATAACATTGGGATGCAGTGCATGCCCCGGTCCAAATACAGAAGATAAGCGAAATATAACCGTATTTGGGTGAATTCTCAAAATAAATTGTTCAAAAAAAGATTTGGCGATGCCAAAATTATGCTTGGGTGTCAAGGGCGAAGATTCGTCATAATTCTGGCTTTGAGGCAAACCACTATATACGTACGAAGAGCTAAAATAAATTAAACGACAATCCGGCATGCTTGCCAAAGCATTTAGTACATTTAGCGTAGCAGAAAAATCTTCTTGGAAAGAATGTAAAAAGTCATTTTTATAGGCCAAAGCCGAATGGGTAGCAAAATGAATAATGGCATCGGGCTTGAAATTAATAATTACTTGTGAAGTTTTGGCGACGTCTTTTAAGTCCAGGCTTTGCACACTACTAGATGCGCCATCCAATTTATCTATGGCTAACACATCTCTTGCGCACTCTTTAACAATTCTAAGAGTTTCTGATCCAAGGTATCCTAGAGCGCCGGTAATTAATATTCTTTTTGTTGAGATATTTTGCATATAATTATTTTAGTGTTCCAACACAATCGAACTGCCGCCTTCGGAAAACTTAAAAGGAATATTTTTATAATCAGACAATGCAACCTTAATAGACTGGTGTTTTTCTGGCGGGGCTAACACCAACAAAAATCCTCCCCCACCGGCTCCTAAAATTTTCCCTCCGTAGGCGCCAACGTCTAGGGCTTTTTGATACATCTGATCGATTTGTAAACTAGATATACCCGATGCTAATTCTTTTTTGAGTAACCAATTTTGATGCAAAATACCTCCCAATTTTTCAAAATCTCCTTTTTCTAAAGCATCTTTAAAAACGGGCACGCTGTCTGACATCTTTTTTAAAAATTCAAACTTATGAGCAATATTTTGTTTTTGTTCCGATAAAATGAGGTTGGCCGACCGTTCTTTACCGGTAAAAAACATCAACAGGTGGTTTTGAAAATCTTCTTTTATCTTTGGCAACAAATTGATTGGTTCAACAGTAATACTTCCGTCACAATTAAAATTAATCACATTTAAGCCGCCAAAAGCTGCTACATATTGGTCTTGCTTGCCAATGGGAGCGCCATTTTTATCAATTTCAATTTCACAAGCCTGGCTTGCAAGCGTGTCAGCCGATACCTTATTTCCCAAAAAAGCGTGCAAACTATGCAATAGTCCCACGGTAAAACTGCTTGATGAACCAAGCCCCAATCCTGTTTTTTGAGCAGGAATATCGGCTAAAGAAGCAATATCAACGCCTTTGTTGATGCCTAATTTTTCCAGGGATAATTTTACCAATGGGTGTTTTATCTGCGAACAAGAATCTACTAATTCAATTTCGGAGTAACTTAACTTAATCATATCGTCAAACCTTTGGTTTACAGTAACATAAAAATATTTATTAATTGAGGTGCTTAAAACCCGGCCCGGATAACGCCGATAAAAATCTTCAAAATCGGTGCCTCCGCCAACAAAGCTTATTCTTACTGGTGTTTTTGAGATGATCATGATAACAAAACCTGATTAAATATTTTTAACCGATCAAAGGTTCCAATATCGTAAAACCTTTTATCGGTAACATGCGCATGAAGTTCTTTTTTTTCAATCAAAATGGGCAACAATTCTTCTTCAAGTGAAAAAACAGAATTTTCAGGCACATGAGTCAAAACATCTTTTTTGAGAACATGGACTCCTGCTTCAACATAATTTGCCAGACCTTCGTTCTTTTTATCATACTTTAACACTTCTCCTACTTCTGAAACCTCCATGTTGTTTAACACTATTTTTGGGTTGTTGTTAAAAGCAACTGTCATAGCTAATTTTTTACTTTTATTAAAATCAGCTACCAGGCGTTTGTAATCCATGGGTAAAAAAGTGTCACCATAGGCTAATACAAATTCATTTTCTAACAGTTTTTTTGCATTTTGTAACGCCCCGCCTGTCCCCAATGGTTCATGTTCTTTTGAATATTTAATATGCATTCCCATGTTTTCCCCGTTACCAAAATACTCTTCTATCTTTTCTCCCAAATATCCGGTACATAACACAACATCGTAAAAACCATGTTTTTTTAACATTTCTAATTGATATTCCAAAAACGGCTTTCCTTTAATTAAAACCATGGGCTTCGGGACTTTTTCAGTTAATGGCCTTAACCTTGTTCCTAGCCCGCCAGCTAAAATAACGACTTGCATCATAGCGATGTTTGATACCAATTAATTGTTTGCGCCAACCCATCTTCAAAATCGGTTTTTGCTTCAAAATTAAATTCTTTTTTTGCTCTGGAAACATCTAAACTTCGTTTTGGCTGGCCATCGGGCTTACTCGTGTCCCAAACAATTTCTCCTTTAAAATCCATTAATTTACAGATTAATTCCGTTAAATCTTTGATTGAAATTTCCAAATCACTGCCCAAATTGACCGGCTCGGGTTTATCATAACATTCAGCAGCTAATAAAATACCCTCGGCCGCATCCTTGACATATAAAAACCCACGAGTAGCGGCTCCACTTCCCCACACTTCAATAAAATTTTTTTTATCTCTTTTTGCTTCGTATACTTTTTTTATTAAAGCCGCAATTACATGTGAAGATTTCGGATCAAAATTATCACCCGGCCCATACAAGTTCAGTGGTAATAAAAAGATAGAATTAAAACCATACTGCTGCCTATACGCTTGAGATTGAACCAATAGCATTTTTTTTGCCAGTCCATAGGGAGCGTTCGTTTCTTCCGGATACCCGTCCCACAAATGTTCTTCTTTAAATGGCACGGGCGTATGTTTGGGATAAGCGCACACGGTTCCGATGGCAACAAATTTCTCCACCTCTGCCTGCCGCGCCGCCTCCATTAATTGAGTTCCCATCATCAGATTGCCATAAAAAAGCTCTCCGGGTTTTTGAAGATTAAATCCAATGCCTCCCACTTTGGCGGCCAAATGAATAACTATATTTTGCCCACGTACAGCGGCTTGGCAGTTTTCCCATTTGGTTAAATCCAACTCTTGTACCGTTGGTAAAAATATATTTTCTTTTAAAACACCTCTTGTTTCTAAAAGATTCTTAACTAAGTGCTTGCCTAAAAAACCGTCTGCGCCCGTAATTAAAATTTTCTTGTCTTTTAAATTAATCATTCGCCCACCATTTATTTAAAAATCGTTCTTTAATAATGTTGTCCCCCTTGCCAGGTGTCTGCAAATTAAGATGCCGGATCACCTGCCGGGCGTCACTATCCACCATAATCTTGCACAAATCTGAAAACTTGACTTTCGGTACCCAGCCTAGTTTTTCTTTAGCTTTAGTGGCATCTCCAATTAATGACTCCACTTCAGCAGGCCGCAAATATCTTGGGTCAATTTCTACATACTGGGCATAGTCTCCCAGGCCCGCATAGGCAAACGTTTCTTGTAAAAATTCCCTTACCGAATGTGATTGCCCGGTGGCAATGACATAATCATCCGGCTTTTCTTGTTGGAGCATCAACCACATAGCCTCCACATATTCCGGGGCATACCCCCAATCGCGCCTGGCATCTAAATTTCCCAAATAAATTTTTTTATCCAACCCGGCTTTGATTCTGGCGATGCCTCGAGTAATTTTTCTAGTTACAAATGTTTCTCCTCTGCGTGGCGATTCGTGATTAAATAAAATCCCATTGCAAGCAAACACGCCATAAGCTTCGCGATACAAGCGAGTCATGTCAAAAGAAAACACTTTGGCCACGGCATAGGGGCTCCTTGGATGAAATGGCGAAATTTCACTTTGGGGCGGCGGTGTTGAACCAAACATTTCAGAACTACCAGCATTGTAAAACTTTATGGGAAATCCACAGTTGCGTATGGCTTCCAATATACGCAGCGTCCCCAAAGCCACGGTATTGGCGGTGTATTCGGGCATATCAAAACTGACTCGCACATGTGATTGTGCCCCCAAATGATAAATTTCATCGGGCTTTATTTCACGAATCAATCTTTCAATATTACCGGTATCAGTCAAGTCGCCATAATGCAAAAATAATTTGGTGCCGCTGATATGGGGGTCTTGATAAAGGTCATCAATTCTTGAAGTATTAAAGGTGCTGGCTCTTCTTATCACCCCATGAACTTCGTATTCTTTAGACAACAAAAATTCGGCTAAATAAGAGCCGTCTTGCCCCGTAATTCCGGTAATTAGCGCCTTTTTAAGCATAAGGTTTATAAGACAATCCTATTCCATATTATCTTTTTTTTCAAGCCTATCTTTACATAAAAAAGCTCTGCAGATGAAATGCAGAGCTAATAGACATCAACTGCCTTGGGCAAGAGCTTTGAGAATCTGCCCATGCAACTCAATATTCTTGGAAATCACGATCGGAATCATGTCTTTGGCAAAATCAATTCCTCCGCCATCATAACCCGCCACCGAATAGCCAAGCTCTTGAGCAATGGCGCAAATAGCACCAACATCGTAGGGTGTAGCACCTAAATGCATCATGGCATCAATACTTTCTTGCGTTATCAACTGCAAAAAGGCGTAAGTGAAACTGGCATCGCCACCTTCAATGGCCCAATGCTTGATAGGCAAAAGAGCTTGCTGGGAAATGGTTTTGGCAAACCTTGGGTGGGAAAAGTATGCCTCGTCCAAGCTCGTCTCAACCATGAACACCTGAGCTTCTGACAGCAAATTCCTTCCTCCCCCAACTGCCAAGGCCTTGCCATTTATGAATGCTCCGCCACCTTCAATGGCGCTAACAGTAATGTTTTCTGCGGGGAAAAATAACACCCCGAGCTTGGGTATGTTGTTATGGGTCAAGCCAACGGAAATGCTAAACATTGCACCACGATGGCTGAAATTGTGGGTACCATCGATAGGGTCAACAATCCACGTGTGTGAACCGCCAACCTTCTTTGCCCGCTCTTCACCGCAAATAGTGTCATCGGGAAAGCGTTCTTGGATCCACTCACGAATCAGGTCTTCAGAAATTCCATCTGCTTTGGTGACAATGGATTTGTCAGCCTTTATGCGACTGAAGTCCGGGTCAAGCTCGGCATTCTGACGTAATTTCATCACCTGTTTACCTACGGTGGGCAAAAAAGTTTCCAACTCCATGCAGATGTTTTTGTAATTTGCACCCATGGGAGTCTCCAGAAAGGTGAAATGAACTAATAATAATTTACCATAAATTTCTACATATGTCTAGATAACGAAATTTTTTCAAGTTGACTAAAATTTATTTACATGCTATAAAAATACTGTACCAGCTCTTTTCACAGGAGACCTGCCATGCGCAAGATCAAAGACAACTGCTCGTCAGTCGGTATTATCCATCAGGCATCAGATCCGGCCAATGTATTCATCGAGATGAAAACGCCAGGTTACCCCACTCTCGCATACGTTGGCAAGGGGAACTTGATCGGCGGTTGCTGGGAAAAACAAGACCGGACAACTCTGGAAACCTGGCAACGTGAAACCTTAGAAGAATTGACCCTGGGAAATCCTGCGATTAAGTCGGAAGAAATGGATGAGCTCTTTGAGAAAGGCCACCTGAGGCGTCATTCTGCACTTTTCAACATTACGCCGACGGCTGGAGACAAAGAACGGCTCGTAGAAATTGTGACGGCTATTTGCTCTCACGCCAAACCCTACGCGGCTTTCGTCCAAACAGTGGCCAGGTCAGTTTTCGATAGCGCCAACCCCAAAAATACCCGGGGGAATTACGAAGGCTTATGTCACGTATTTAGCGTGCCGCTGCCCGATGATCAATGGCAACCTCTTGTTGAGCTTCAGCAAAGGTATGGAAACCTTTCCAGCGAAGCTCAAGGCTTTATCACTTCGCTGGAAGATATCGTTGCAAAAAATATTCGGATCGGCTGGGCGCAGGATCGAATCCTTCAACGGTTCTTCTTGGACCATGACTTAGGTCAGGCGAACCAAATGCCTCTGATGCCAGACACCAACGCCGAGGAAGTCCCTTTTGAGGAATCTTACGACGGAGTGCTCAAAAAGTACGATGTCGAAAAAATCCCAAAGGGATTTGTCCGGCCGAACGCATAAGCCGAGACATATTCCAAACCGAGCGTACCACTGGTGCCCTCGGTCTTTTTTTATATATTGACTTCCCTTGGCCACAAACCCCGGCCTTTAAGCCGGGGACGTTGACAATACTTTATATTATGATAATGTTTAGTTACTTAAGCACAGTGCCTAAGTGAAACGACGTTTGTACCTTGACAGGAGCGTGTCATGCCTCAATTAGCGGTTGTCCTTTGGAACCAAGATGAAATGACAAAAGCTGCAACCACGATGCACGTTTTGGAAAATGAACCAAAACCAGAAGATCTCTCACGAAAAGAGGGCAAGAGCATTTGTGAATTTTTCAAGATTCGAAACATCCCCATCGAGCAATACATGGAGATGTTCCCTGGCTGTATAATCCCAGTAAGCGATATTACTCATTCGTGGGATTCCCAACTTTTGCGACAAGATCTTCCCAGCGACCAAGAGAACATGCGAAAACTGGCAACTCTCATCGAAATGCCCATATCGGTGTTCGTCTATTTCCGGCATCATGACAAAACGCCTCGATTTCTTTATCGCGTTGGCTAATTAACCAACAAACCACAAAAATCAAAAAGCCCGTTCGCATTAAATGTGATCAGGGCTTCTTTTTTTATGTTTTATATATTCTCTCTCCAGTACTGCAATAAATCCTCCATGGTTTTTTCAAATGGGATAACAGGCTTCCAACCGGTTTGTTTTTTAAATTTTGTATTATCCCCTACAATAACCGGAATATCTGACGGCCTCATTCGTTTTGGATCTTGCTTTATTGTAATATTTTTTACGGTGCTTAAATTTAATAACATAGTTAGCACCGATGCTACTGACCTGGCTTTTCCAAAACACACATTATAAGGCTCGCCAAATTTGCACTTTTTTGAAGCCAACCAATAGGCCCGAGCCACATCTCTGACATCAACAAAATCCCGTTTTGCTTCTAAATTTCCCACATATATTATGGGTTTTTGTTTGCCTTTTTCAATTTGGGCAATTTGTTTTGCAAAACTGGAAGCCACAAAATTCTCTCCCCTTCTTGGGCCCTCGGTGTTAAAAAAACGGGTTAATACTATGTTTAAGCCATAGCTTTTGTAATATTGGTATGCCAATTTTTCTTGGGCAATTTTAGAAACCGCATAAGGAGATAGCGGCCTTAATTCATTGGTTTCTTTAATCGGCAATTCATGTTTAAAAACCAACCCATATTCTTCTGAACTTCCTGCGATCACAATTGAAGGATTAATTTTTGCGTATCGTATCGCCTCAAAAAGATTTAAATCCGAAGTAATATTGTTAATCAAGGTTTTTTCGGGAGCTTGCCACGAAAAAGAAACATGGCTTTGGCCGGCCAAATGGAAAATAATATCCGGCTTCACTTTTAACAACACTTTTTTTACCTGTTCTTTTTTAGTAAGGTCACATGGCAAAATGGTTATTTTCTTTTTTAAGTGTTCTATATTTTTTACTTCTTTGGCAGCTAAAAAAGTGCCGTATAACTTAACGTTGGGCTTGGTAAGGCAATATTCTGCCAAATGACTTCCAATAAATCCGGCAATTCCGGTAATTAAAATTTTCATAACGTAAGATAGCTTTGATAAATTTTTTGAACCATATTTTCCCAGGTAAATTGTCTTGCCCTGATTTTTCCTTTCTGGATTAAATCGGCTGCCAAAATCTTATCGTGTAATATTTTTTCTATTTTTTCAGCTAGATCATTTGAATCTGTGGGATTAAATAACAATCCCGCATCCCCAATTACTTCCGGCAGAGAAGAAGCATTTGAAGCCACAACTGGGCAACCGCAGGCCATGGCTTCAAGCGGTGGAATCCCAAATCCTTCATAAAGTGATGGATAAATAAATACTGACGCATTGGCGTACATATTAGCCAATGTTTCGTCACTGCCGGATTCTTGCTTTAACCAATTTCCCCCGTTATATTTTTTGACTATTTCTTTTTGAGCCAAAGTTAACTCTTTTTCCCCGCCAAATACTACCAAATCAAACTGTAAAAAATACTTTTCATCAATAAAAGTATTTAGCAACAGATCAAAATTTTTATATGTATAGTCTCTCGCGCCAACGTAAAGCATATAGGGTTTTTCCTCGCCCGCTGAAGCTTTAGCGAAAGAGGGTTTTCCTTGTTTTATTAAACTGCCGCCGTTAAAAAATGTTCCACTGACACCAGGGTATGCCACAACAATCTTTGTAGGGTCAATGGAATATAGTTTGCAAAGGTCTTGTTTGGTCGACTGTGATATTGCAATAATCAAATCTGCCGCATCAAAGGCATTTTTTTTAAATTTTATTGTTTTTTCATTATCGCCTTTGTCAAATAACTCTTGAATCATATCATATGCGTGCACTACTAAAGGACCCTTTGGTTTTTTTGGCACCCGGTAGTATAACGAATGATAGATTACGTTTTTGTCAGCATTACTGTTGTAAAAATAATTAACGCTAACATTGTCTAAGAAGTTTAATATCCTGCTTTTTAAAAAATCTGGCCTTTTAAGCCCATAATATTTACTAAACCATTGCCTTTTGAAAGGATAATTATCTATATAAAAACCCCGGTAAAAAACTTGCTCGATATCTTTATATTTGCCCAGTTCTTTTATTAACTCAAATCCCAACCTGCTGATTCCGCCGATTTTTTGCTGTCCGAATATGCTTCCGTCAAAAAATATTTTCATGGTTCATTTATTTCAATAACTCTTTGTAAAACGCAATATGCTCTTTGGCAAAGTTCTCCACGCTAAATTTATATAAAAAGTTTTCTAAATTAAAGTCTTCCGGAAATACCAGATTTTTTGCCTCTGTTATTTTTTTAACCAAATCTTCTGCGTCACCTTCTTTAAAAATCAAGGCTTTAGGATAACCTTCTAATACTTCAGAAATTGCTCCCGATGAAGAACCTACAATAGGCAAACCGCAGGCCATAGCTTCGACCAATACCCGCCCGTACTGCTCTTTCCAGTCAACAGTTGTTAGTGAAGGCAAAACAAACACATCCAAAACATTGTAATAAGTTACTAAATCTTGGCGATCTATATTCTTAAAATGAAAAAATCTTTCTCGTAGCCCTGAAGAATCAATAAGTTTTTGCAGCGTTGGCTCATGTGCGCCAGAACCCAAAAGCATCAGATAATATGTATCAAGCTTCCCTGCGGCTAAAATAAGGTCTTGCAACCCCTTTTCTTCGTCAAATCTGCCGATATTTCCAACTAAGGTCACGTCATTTGGAATTTGTAACTTTTCCCTGCATTCATTGCGTGGCTTGGGGTAAAAAACTCCAAAATCCACTCCCCAAAAAATTCGGCGCATAGGCATCTTGGCACCAATATTTTTGATAATATCTAAAGCCTCGGAGCTGGTACCAGTTACCCCATCTAAATACTTTTTATTCAAAAATAAGGCCAAGGGCTGAAGAATCTTTCTTAACGTTCTTTTTAAAAAATGGCCCACAGAGTCAAACACAAAATGAGGCGGAAGTATTTTGTACTGTATATTTTGGGCCGCATGACAGATAATCGGAACTTTTTTGCCCCGCCATGCCGTAGCCTTGCGTGAAGGATGGCCATACAAAATATTGCGACAAATAATAACTTGAGTAAGATAAAAGCTACTGTACTCGTCATGCACGTGAATAACATCCGGATTTATTTTTTTTATGGCTTTTAGAAGTTGGAAAAATTTAAACCCCTCGCCGTAACTTTGCGGTTTTCTTAAATCTACCGGGAAAAATTGATAACTGCTTTCGTCATGTTCAAAACTATACATATAGCTACCCGATGCTGTGTGAGGCAGCGAGAGAAGAATTTTGGAAGGCGCAATAACCGCCAGGTCAATTCCCTGCTTAACGTATTCCCTATAAAAAGACTTTGCATCGTGCGAAAGCCCGCAATGATATATAAATAAAACCTTCATAATTTTGGAGTAATCGCGAATATACAAATACGTTCAAATATACAAATATACGAATGCGAACGAATAGCGTGATTTGTATATTATTTTTAATTTGTATATTAGTGATTACTCCTTATTATTATTCTTTTTATTCTGCCAAGCAATGTCCGTGGCGCTATTACTAACCTTACGATCCTGCGCCAGGGTCTGATGCTAGGATCTGGCGTGTCTCTTAAGGTAATAATTTTTAAAGCTTTCTTAATATCCATTGCCCTTTCATCTTGATTTATCCAAAACACCTCTCGCAAAACATGAAACATGGGAACCATGGTAATAAAACTCCTTTTGGCTAAAAACTCTTCTGCTTTTTGGCCATACAATTCAAATCCCCCGGGCTTTTTTGACTGTAAAAGCGACTTATTATTTTCCAACAACTCCAAAGCAAATTCTTTTTTAAAAATTCCCGGCAGACTGGTAATGTACGCTCCTGGCTCTTGGTGCCACAAATTTTTTAAGACCGAAGCGTCCATAAGGTATTCTTTGTACAAAGGTTTGCTGGCCACTACCTTATACGCACTTTCGCGGTGCCAAAGCTCAAATAAATGGGTAATTCTTAACACATCGGCTGTGGAATGATAAAACTCTTCCAGCAAATAAAAAAATAGATTTTTGTGGGGGCAGACAAACCAATGATCTTCTAATAAAAAATAGACCGGTGTTTTTGGGTCCTGTGGCAAAAGGGCCATTTGCTTGTAAACCACATCATAATACGACGATTCGTTGTCAGTAGTAATAATCGCCTCTTTGTATCTTTTTATGATTTCTTTTTTAATGTCATCACGATATTTTCCAACTACATTAAAATTCCATAAAAATAGCGAAGAAACCGGCGCAAGCGAAATTAAGTGACGAATCAATAATTTTTTCCTAAACCATGAATCTATTTTTATGGAACCCATAATATAAACCTTCATAATATGGTGGGCTTTCTTCTTAAAACTGCCAAATAATTAATCGTTAAAAAAACTTCCTGCTCTTCTTTGTAGCTATCAATTAGCCTTATCCCGTCTTTTAAAATCCGGTAAATGTTATAGTTGGGGTGTAAAAGATCAAAAAAATCTTTAAAAAAAGTCCTGGAATCTATGTTGCAACCGCCAAATTCAAATTGAATATAATCAACAGATTTTGATGTAATCATTCCTTCGGCTCCTTTTAAGACATTTAATTCGTTACCCTCAACATCCATTTTTAAAAAATGTATATGCTTTATGTTGTTTTCCCTGCAAAAATCATCCAAACGGCGAATTATAACATTTTCTTGCTGGCCCATAGTAACACCATGATACTCTAATTTTCTATCATAAAGGGAAGCAAGGCCGGAACCTTTTTTATCGGAATAAAGAACCATCTGTTTATTCTCTTGGCCAAAACCAACATTATACGGTTTAATATTGTTATGATTTTTTACATTTTCTTTTAAGATGGCAAATGTTTCCCTTGACGGCTCAAAACAATATAATTGGAGCCTCTCTCCAAAAATTGAATGTATCGCTTTTGAATAATCTCCGATATTAGCTCCAACATCAAAAATAATCGGTGTTATATTTTTATCTAATTGGTCAAAGAAATGGCTTATTACCATTTCTTCTCCACCAGATTTTATATCGACTCCATAAAAATTCATCCCTTGCAAGGCAGTTAAGTGAAGCCTTTCAAAAAACGGTTGGAACATTTTCTTCCCCAGTATTGGACTTAAAATATATTGCCTGATTATTTTTTTAAACATTGTATTTAACATAAATATCCCCCCACAAATCTTTATCGTTTGATTGCTCAAGTTTTAATAACAGTTCATCCGCGCTAACCCATGTGTTAAAAATAAATTCCATAGATTCTCCAAAACAACAGTTAAATTCCGCTCTGCCCAGTGACGCTACATGTGCTATGCACGCCTTGGCATCGCCCAAAAAACTGTTATGAAATTCAAAAGAAAGATACGGTATTGGCTGGCCCAGTCCCTTTAATACTTGCTGTTCAAATCCTTCAACGTCAATTTTGCAGAATTTGGGCAAACCATGTTCAGATATTACATTATCTAATGTAATAACCGCTACTTTTTCTGTTTTATCCCATGTATGATCCCCAGGAATACCGCCTTCTTTTTTCCATGTTTCCGACATCGTCGCAAGCACACTGTAATCTTCGCCAACTGATAACTCCAGAAAACCAGGCTTATCAGCCAAACCTTTATTCATCACGGTAAGATTATTATTATCCCCGTATAATTGTTGAATTTTTTGGCAGGCAAGTTTCTGCGGTTCAATAGCCACAACGCGCGCACCTAGCTTTAAAAATATGTTTGTTTTGTTGCCGATGTTGGCCCCCACATCAAAACACAGATCCCCCTTTTTTATAAATTGAGAATAAAATAACAATTCCTTTTTTTCTTGCGCTACCGTTTCCGGATGCAATAATATCTTTTTTAATGATAATATCGTGCGCGCAAGATTAAAGTATTTTTCCTTGTGGCGATGTTCTTTTTGATAATTTGCAAGTTGCCCTGCAAAGTCATAAATATTATCCGGTACGTTTTGGGCAAAGGGGCTGGACTTAGTAAACTTTCTTAGAAAACTATGATATAACGCAACGGGGTTACGATATGAATACCAGGCAACGAATTTATTTATAACACAGTATGTTAGGAATTGAAAAACACTAAAAGAATGATGTTGGCGGATTTGGCGACGCTTTTGAATAATTTCTTTTATGCTAACATTCCATTTAAAAAATACTGCTTGGGAAACGATAAACGCCCACATGGCATTGTAGTTAAAATCAACGCCACGATAAAATTGCGGGAATTTATCCATGGCAACCAATATGGCATCTTGTATTACATTGGCCAGCGGGTCTATGTTGGAAAACAACGATGAATGGAACTTATAATCTTTATATTCTTGAATCATCTTTTCGGTATTAATCCGGCTATCTTTACCGTATCCCACCGCGCTATTGGCTTTGGGCGATCGTCCCGAAACTGTAACGGCATAACCCACATTAAGTGCCGTATCACAAAACACCGGTATGGCAAATGAGGTGAAAACATCTGGCTGGGTAGAGCAAAATACCCGGCCGGCCTGTTTTCTTATCTTATCTATAACGCTTTTTGCAACTGCGCCGTGGTAGACCGAAGGAAGCTGCCCGCTTTCCCGCATTACCGCTATGAACCTTTTAGCCAGTTTTTTTAAGTCGGTCTTAAATGGACGAGTATTGGCTGACACATAATGGACAGAAGCCTTCCTTTCATCTTTAGGCCAAATGTAAAGGGGCATGGGCCAACTATATACTAAACCTGGATTGCTTTTAATGGTACGCGCCAATGCATCGATGGCGCCGGGCATAATGGCATCATCGTCTCCAATAAAAATCACATACTCCCCTTTTGCATGGTCCAGCCCAAATTCATAATTATCGCACATAGACAAGCGCTTTCCAGAATTGACATACACCAAGCGCGGATCATTGAAACTTTCAACCACTTTTTTAGTGTTGTCTTGGCTGAAGTTGTCAGAAACAATTACTTCGTAGTCACTACTCTTTTGGTTCAGCGCCGTTTTTATAGCAAATAATAACGTGTCGGCTCGTTCCCGCGTTGGAATAATGACGCTGATAAATGGTTTTGTTGGTTGATTATTATTCATTTACGATGGAGTAGTCACGAATATACGAATATTTTCAAATATACAAATTTTACGAATATACGAATATGAGATTGCTTCGCTGCGACTCGCAATGACGGTGACAAGATTTGTATATTGGTAACATTTGTATATTATCGCAAATTGGTATATTCGTGACTACTCCTTCAAAAAATTAAAATACGTAGATAATCCTTCTTTCCATGAGGGCAATTGAATTCCCAATGCCTTGGCTTTGGTGTTTTTTAAAGCTGAAAATATTGGTCGGTTTATACTATCGGCAAAGCCCTGTCCACTTCTGTCTTTTGGTTTTAATTCTTTATCGATATTGGCCAGGGTAAAAATTTCTTTGGCAAATTCATACCAACTGCACACTCCTTCGTTGACTAGGTGATATATTCCAGGGTTGGCGCCGCCTGTGATTAACTGCAAAGTGGAGCGACTCAAATCAACCGCATATGTAGGACTTACTATTTGCTCACAACTTACCTCAATAACTTCTTCGCCCGCCGAAGCCTTGGCGGGGGCGGGTTTATCTTGCGCCTCCTTCATAATATTTAATACAAAATTTCCCTTTTCCGGACTACCTTTTTTACCGCCATAAATTCCGCACGTTCTGATAACAAAAGCCCCATCAGGATGAACCTGCAGGGCGGCATATTCTCCGGCTAATTTTGACAAGCCGTACATTTGCAAGGGGCTGGGCGCATCATCTTCTCCATTGGGCGAGCCTTTAGTTCCATCAAAAACATAGTCAGAGCTATAGGTAACAAACATGCTATGATGTTCTTTGCATATTCTGGCTAAGTTTGCCACTGCAATAAAATTTACCGCCATGGCCGCCAAAGGATTTTGCTCACATAGTGAAATAACCTGATAGGCCGCTGTATTAATGACAATATCCGGTTTAATTTTTTCAATGTTTTCTTTCACTTTTGCAAAGTCGGTAATATTTAACTCTTCTTTGTCAAAGGGAAACATTTCCAAGCCAAAAACACTGGCATCTTTTGCTAATTGGCTCCCCAGCTGGCCGTTTTTACCGATCAATAACACTTTTTTCATTTGAAAAACCGTTGACAATATTATATTAGTATGATAAATTATGGATAGCGACGAAGGTGTTCTTCGTCATTGACAACCCAAGCGGAGTCACCACATGTTCGTTTCCTCGTATGCGGAGCTACTGGAGCTTAGCCAAAGAATCATGGATGATGATAAACCAAAAGTGAAGGCTGATGCTGTATTCATGTACGGCCAGACGCAAGACAACGAGAGTTCAATTTTCTTCGGGGTCAAATGGCTCTATGAAAAAAAACTCATTGAGAAGGTGGTTTTTGGACAAGGAGGGAAACTAAGCGGAGGACAAGATTATATTCCTGGCTATCAGGAAAAACTTACCCAGTTTGGCATTCCCAAAGAAGCCATCATTCCTATCCAAATCACCGAAGCGATGGCCAACACCCACACTGAGGCCTTAGCTCATATTGCCCAGGCAAAAGCGCAACAATGGAACAACGTCTATGTAATGGCTTCTCCTCA
>JAHFKU010000014.1:5606-19590 GCA_023245195.1 Candidatus Staskawiczbacteria bacterium | reverse complement strand
GGCCTTTCTAAAGACGAAATTTTAGGGGGAGTGGTGATTTTCCACGATATTACCTTAAAAAAGCAAGTTGAAAAAATGCGCGAAGATTTTACTTCAATGATGGTCCACGAATTGCGTTCTCCGCTAGATAACATAAAAAAAATCAGCGAACAGCTGGTAAAAAATAAAAAATCAAAGTCTGATTTAGAATATTTAAACTTTGTTTTTAATGACTCTTCAAGAATGCTTGAATTGGTTAATGATTTACTAGATGTGGCCAAACTTGAGGCCGGCAAATTTGAAGTACACAAACAGCCTTCGGATATTATTGAAATTATAAAAGAGCGAGCCAACTTTTTTAAAACCTCGGCCAAACTTGCCAAGGTTGGGCTTGAAACCTGTTTTGATCAAAATATTCCAAAGAAAATTGATTTTGATGCGTTACGCATTGGCCAGGTGTTAAATAATCTGTTATCAAACGCCATTAAGTTTACTCCAGAAAAAGGGCTTATTACGATCCAGGCGCTATTTCATAAAAAAGGCCAAAGTATTGAAGACGAGGCTAAGGCATCCGATATAAAATGGTTTTTGGGTGGCAATGTGCCGGGCATTAATGATGCTCCAAATTCACTGATTGTGGCGGTTACCGATACCGGGATGGGACTTTCTCAAGATAATATTAACCAGCTTTTTACCAAGTTTAAACAATTTAATGTGGCTATGGCGACCGCAGAAAAAAAGGGGACGGGGCTGGGCCTGGTAGTAGTAAAGGGAATTATTGATGCGCATGGCGGATTGGTTTCGGTAGCGTCAAAAGAGGGAATTGGCAGTAGCTTTTATTTTGTTTTGCCGGTACAATAAAATACAAAATATAATTTATATAATAATTATGAAAAAAGTATTAGTCGTAGAGGATGATCAAGTGATGAGAAAAATGCTGGTAGAAGCATTTAAGGCCGCCGGCTTTAAGGTTGCTGATGCGCCCAATGGAGAAGAGGGATTAAAAGTTGCTTTAGATTTTAAGCCCGATGCTATTTTGCTAGACCTTATGATGCCGGTCATGGATGGATTAACCATGCTTAAAAGGTTAAAAGAACAAGAATGGTCCCGCCAGATACCGGTTACCATTTTAACCAATTCTGACGAATCAGAAAAAATCGCTAGCGCTTTTAATATCGTAACTAGCTCAGATGAGCCAGGTAAAATGTCTGATGTTTTGGAAAAAGGGGTTTTTAAATATATTATGAAGTCAAGTGTGACGGTTGAAGATATTGTAAAACGGATTGCCAAAGAGATAGAATAGTTTCTAGAATCTTACAACCTAAAAATCGCTTGCGAATTCGCAAGCGATTTTTTACTTATGAAAAAATAGTATCTTTTTAAAAGCTTTTAAAAAGATACTACTTTTTCATTTTTGAAATTTCTATATAGTAGCACCCTCGGGTGTTATTTTAAGGGTTCTTCCCACTGTAAAATCAATAGCATTAGAAGTGCTCTTTGCCCCGTTGCCAACGGTAATCGGATATGCGCCGTAATTAGTAAAATTAGAAGGGGGAATATCAGTGGTTAAAAAACCGTAAGCTACATTTTTGGTATCGGTTGGCATAGTTGTACCATTCCAATAGATAACGGATTTTTCAGTAAAATTACGGCCATAAACCCGTAACGTTACGCCAATGCTATTTTGCGGCAAACCCGTGGGAGAAATACTTAAAATAATAGGGGCCGGCGCACGGTGAAACATATTTTTCAGTCCGCCAGGAAAAATTATATCTGCAACCAAAAATATGGCTATGCCCAAAAAGAGAATAATGAGGAAAAGAATTTTTTTATTCATACGCCCATGATAGTAGAAAAACACATAAATGGCAATAAGTTAATTGGTTAAAAGTTATCAAGTTATAAAGTTCATCAAGTCCGTCGTACTTTATAACTTTACAAACTTTACAAACTTTTAAATCCGATGCCTGCATCCGGCCCAGCAACACGGCCGGCGTTTTCCTTCTATAAGTTCGGTACGCGTTCTTTCAAGATGAATTTTTCTGGTTTCCGGCTTTTTGACCGATTCAACCCAACAGATCCACTCGTTGCGGGCCAGTGGCGTAATATCTTCCCATTTTTCTAATGCCGCCGGATCAGAATTAAGAGTTTTTCGTAAATCAGTTGGCAGTTTATGCACTGTACCTTCGGAGATTTTTTTATTAGTCATAATTTTATGTTACCAAAAAACCGCCCTTTAGACGAATTTTGAGATAGGTGCTCCGAGGATATGGAACAATATTAGAACTTGGTTTATTGATCAGTTTTATGATGCAGAAATTCCCGACTTGAATAAGATTATTTTGAATTAATAGTTTCTAAAAAATCTTTATATGTTTTAGGGAAGTTATATCGCCTTGCGGCGTTTTTTATTATATTGAGATATTCATTAGATGGTGCTTGAAAAGGTTGTTTTTCAGTAACTTCATAAGTATGCACCTCCTTTGCTTTATTCATCTTGTTGATGATGTGAACCTTTATTCTTTTGTAATTAATTGGAGCTCCCTCAGACTTATCCAGACTTTTTAAATCTGATTCGGATAAACTATATACCAACCCCCAAACTTCTTTACCATTATCTTTGATTATATCAGCGCACCCACAATCTCTTTTATTGGAATAGATTGTAAAATCTAAACGATAGTTTTTTAATACAGCAACATATAATAATTTATGGTTTGGGCAACGTTGCTTCATTTGTTCTTCGCTTAAATTTGACCCATATGCGAAATAGTAAATCATATTAGAACTTGGTATTTAAATTAATTTTTGTCTTTTCAACCCTCTTTACGATGTATTTTTCTTAGCCCCGGTGCAATAAATATTGGAATAGCTATGATTGCTGCATAAAATAGTAGAAAAAATAGATATTGTTTTAATGTATTGGAATTAGATATAAAAAATGTCCAAACGCTAAATGTTAGTGTTATGACAATATAATAAGTAATTTCAAAAAATAATGGCGATATTTTAGGAAATCTTTCTTTTGTTTTTTTAACTAAAAATATAATAAATGTACTGAAAGTTACTGCAATACCAAAGTTAATAAAAGACATTAAAGATTTAAATTGAATCTTATACAACGACCATGTATAACTCCAAATATTGAGCAAAAACCAAAACAGTAAAAGTATAACAATTGAACTTATGGTATCCCTGGTATTAATCTGAAGTTTATTTTTAAACTCTTTTTCTAAATTTGATAGAAAAGGAATGAATGTCCAGAAAACAGCAAAAACACCTATTGTTATTATTAATAGCCATAAAATCCTAAGATTTTCTAAGGCATTTTCGGCAACCTTATTATTGGTAGTTGGTATGGAAAGAAAAAGTGTTCCTATCGTAATAAGTAATGCTATAAATGAGACTATGCTTTTATTTTTCTCCCAATAGTTGTGAAACATTCTTTTTCGTAAAAAGCCATTTTTAGTAATGGCTTTTTGACAAAGTTCTAATATTGTACGATTGCTCCGCAGCTTGGATTCGAACCAAGGACCCACGCCTTAACAGGGCGTCGCTCTACCGCTGAGCTACTGCGGAATGATTACATCCTTGGAATTATAATAGTTTATTATTCGAAAAATTTCAATAGTGTATTTATATTATTTTTTATAGTAAAATAAAGGAAATTAAATGTTATCAGTTTAAGGTTCAATGTTTTAGTTTAAAGTTAATGGTTTTAAAAAACTAAAAACTAGCTAACTAAAACTTTTAACTTAAAACTAACAACTATCATGATCCAATTATACGTAAATTGTTGGGCAGTGCTTATTGCGGCCATTGCTAATATGGCGCTGGGTTTTGCCTGGTACGGACCGTTGTTTGGAAAACAGTGGGTGGCTATGATGGGCTGGACTAAAGCAGACATGGAAAAAGGCCGGGAAAAAATGCAAAAAGATGGGTGGAAAACGTATTTATTAGCTTTTGCCGGCTCACTGATGACAAGTTTTGTGCTTGCGTACGTAATTACGTTTTTAGGCGCCTATTTTTACATCGGTGGGATTGCCATGGGAATGGTGACGGGTTTTTGGATGTGGGTGGGATTTGTGGTTCCTGTAACCTTAAGCACGGTTTTGTGGGAAGGTAAATCATGGAAATTATGGTTTTTAAACACTAGCTACTACATGTTTGCTTTTATGATTATGGGTGCCATCGTATCGTTATGGCCCTAATTTGTGGTATAATAGACTTAAAGAATAAAACTAAGGGGATAGCGATTAGGTTTTAGCGTCTAGTGAATGTTGTTTTACTAAACCCTAGTCCCTAAAAGCTAAACCCTAAAAAATATGGACAACATGCAAGGCATGAAAAATATGTGCCCATGTCCTCATCATAAAGTGGTACCAGTAGCCATTGTGCTGGTTGGTGTAACTTTCTTGTTGGGGAATTGGAACATTCTTACCTGGAACGCCGTTAACACGATCTGGCCGATTCTCGTTATTGTTGGAGGCTTGACCAAGCTTACATCCAACAAGTGCAAGTGCTGTTAGTATTTAGCTCATAAAAAACCCGCCAGGCGCGCTGCGCCTGGCGGGTTTTTTTGACAAACGTACATTATTTTGATACCTTGAATCATGAAATTCCCGAAGAGCGGTTTACAACGGGCATTTCGTAATTCAAGGTATCATAACATATAAATTATTATCAACGCGGTTCTTTAACAACGGAGGTGCTCCCATGGAAAAAGTTACCATTCGTCTTTTGAAAAGAGAAGATGCCAGTCAAGTTGCTTTGTTAATTCCCCAGCTGAAAAAAAATATTTTTCAACCGGAAAAATTAAAGGAGCGGATTGAAACATTAGCAGGCGGCGATTATAAAAAAGACTGGTGGTTTGTGGCCGTAAAAGACGGCAAAATTGTTGGTTTTGGTGGAATGACATTATCTTTCATTCCCTCAAAAGGCGATGTGGGTTGGATAGAAGAATTAGTGGTAGATCAAGATCATCAGAGGAAGGGCATTGATCAGATGCTGATTGAAGAATTTGAAAGATTAGCAAAAAATAAGGATTTGGTCCAAGTAAAATTGACCACCGCCAATGGGGATACCAAGTATCTCTACCAAAAACATGGTTTTAGTGAAGGGCACGAAATTTTAATGGTCAAAAAATATTATCAAAATCCAAAACCTACTTGCTAGGTTCCAAGTAGAGTCCTCGTTTACGGGGACTTTTTTTATATTTTAAAATTGGTACAATAAACGTATTATGGAAAATGAAGAAAAAGCTTTTGTTTTGCAGTACATTCAGCCTGGCCTCTTGGGTTTGATGGATGGATCGGTTTCTACCTTGGCGCCATTGTTTGCGGTGGCATTTGCTACCAAATCAAGCCACGTTACTTTATTGGTTGGATTATCAGCGGCTGTTGGGGCTGCCATTAGTATGGGATTTGCGGAAGCCCTTTCGGATACCGGCATCCATACTGGCAGGGGATACCCGATACGCCGGGGATTTGTTACGGGTATCATGACGCTGATGGGAGGTATTTTGCATGCCATACCCTTTTTGCTGCCTGATATTTCAAACGCTATTTATCTTGCCTGCACTGTCGTGGCCCTGGAATTAATTATTATTGCTTATATCCGCAATCACTACTTTAAAATGAATTTTTTGATTTCGGTCACCCAGGTTGTTGTCGGGGGATTGTTGGTTATCGTGGCTGGTGTCTTAATAGGAAGCGGGTAAGCCCAACTTTTGAATGTAACTTTTTGTAATTTTCGGCGGCGGCCTTACGGCCGCCGCAAAACAATCTCGTATTCGTATATTTGGTCTTATTCGTATAGCACCGGCGGGGATGCCCTGCGGGTCAAGCGTGACTACTCCAATATGCACAAAAGAAAAACCAATTTATATCAACCCGGCCAAAAAGAGGCATTTAATGTCAGCCGTTCAAAAATCGACTTTTTTTTGGAATGTCCCCAGTGTTTTTATTTAGACAGGCGTCTGGGAATTGTAAGGCCCGAAATGCCCGGTTGGTCGCTTAATAGCGCGGTTGACGCATTGTTAAAAAACGAATTTGATTTGCTAAGAGAACAAAAAAAGCCCCACACATTAATGGTGGATTTTAAAATCGATGCCATTCCTTTTTCGCATCCGGATTTGGCGGTGTGGCGGGATGATAACCATAAAAAAATTGGGGCCTCCGTATTGCATAAACCAACTAATTTGAATATTTGTGGTATTGTTGATGATATCTGGCAAAACACCAAAACCCAGCAGCTTCACATTGTCGATTATAAATCTACCAGTACTGATTATAAAATATCGCTGGATAGCGAATATAAATTAGGCTACAAGCGTCAAATGGAAATTTACCAGTGGATTTTTAAGCGCCTAGGGTTTGATGTTTCTAGCCTCGGGTATTTTTTCTTTGCCAATGGCATAAAAAACCGGCCGGCATTTTTAGGCAGGCTGGAATTTGAAAATTCTATTATTCCTTATGAAGGCAATGATGCCTGGATCGAACCGGTCATTTTTGAAATTAAAAAATGCCTAGAATCAAGCGATGTTCCTGAATCCGGCAAAAATTGCCAGCACTGCAGTTACCGAAAACTCATACAAAGTCAGTCATTAAAAACTCAAACTAGTTTAATCTAAAATAGTCATGGGTCAAAAGTTTAAAGTGTTAGTTTTATAGTTTCTGGTTTTTAAAACTAAAAACTAAATAACTAAAACCTTAAACCCAAAACTAAAAACTACGATGGATACAAAATTAAGAAATATCATATTGCTTGTCGCGGCGGTTTTATTGGTGGTAGCTGGCTTGTTTTATTTTTTGTGGGCGCAAGAAAGCGGTCCGGGAAAGCTTGATGATTTTGCAAAATGCCTTGGAGAAAAGGGCGCAAAATTTTATGGGGCTTTTTGGTGCCCTCATTGCCAGAGTGAAAAGGCTCTATTTGGAAGTTCTAAAAAATACCTTCCTTATGTTGAATGTTCTACTCCTGATAGCAATGGCCAGTTGCAAGTGTGCAAAGACCAACAGATTAAGGTATATCCTACCTGGAAATTTGCCGATGGATCAGTGAATGAGGGCGAAATGACATTGAAAGAATTGGTGGATAAGACAGGATGCGTGTTGCCTCAATAGTTATAAAAAAAATAGGCCGCGCGCCGCGGCGCGCGGCCGGAACTTAAAACTAAAAACTACGATGTTAGTGAACGTTGTCAATAAACTCTTATCGCTCGGAGTCATAGCAAGCCAGATTTTTATTGTGGCCGTGTTTTTGTGGTTTTTATTTTTTAGAAAAACCCAGAATGTTATCACGGAATTTATGAGCAACCATGGCCTGCGGCTAGCTTTTGCCGTGGCTTTGCTTTCTATGTCCGGAAGTCTTTTTTACTCGCAAATTGCCGGGTTTGCTCCCTGTGATTTGTGCTGGTTCCAGCGGTTTTTCATGTATCCCTTGGTTTTTTTACTGGGTTTTGGCTTAATAAAACCGGCCGGGTTTTCCGAAAATCAGAGCATTGCGCCAAGGGATGTAAAAATTATTAATTCTGGGCTGATTCTTTCTGCTATCGGCGGCCTGATATCGCTGTATCATAATTACATGTATTACTATAACGGGGGATTGAATGTGTTTTGCCAGCTTTCCGGCATTCAGGTTTCTTGCGTTAAACGCTATGTCTTTGAATTCGGGTATATTACCATCCCCATGATGGCCCTGACCGCCTTTGTGCTGATCATCATTTTTTTACTATTTAAGAAGTACAAAAACAACATTTGACCTTTGACCATTAACAATTGACAACGTCACCGTCGCCGGTCAATGGTCAATTGTCAATGGTTAATTGTCATAACGTATGTCCGACATTCTAAATGCTTCCGGCCAAAAAATGGCTACCATTGGAGAAGATAATAAAGTCCGCAATTTGCAGGGCGTTGTTATTGGTTTGGTATTAAATAATGGCGATGTGCACAGCTCCGGCCGGAAAATCGGCAGTGTTGATGGTAGGGGATATGTGTACGAAGGTGGAGACCATATTGGAACCGTTCATTCTGACGGCCGGGTTTTTGACTACGAAAATCACTATGTGGGAAAAGTAACAGGCGAACACACCCAATCCGGCGGCGCAGCCCTGCTTTTACTGGTAAGGTAAATAACATAGTTACAAGTTCATAAAGTTCATCAAGTAAAACGAACTTTATAACTTTACAAACTTTATAAACTTTAAACTACAATGCACTTCGGTGAACATTTAAGGAATTTATAATTATTGAGACATTGAGTCTTTATATTTGTGAAGTGATTCTTTGTACTCCTGTAAATGTTCATTTATTTTAGTAATTCTTTTTGCTTCTTCATGTGCTAAATCAAAAACATTTTTCATGACATCTATAATTTCTTGGCTTTCTATAATAATGGCAAAGCCTTTTTTATCTGAAGATAAATAGGCAATTTTGTTGTCATAGATATAAAAATCCGCAGGAAATCGGTATTTTTTTTGCGGGATAAATAAAGATTTTCCCAATGTGTCAATTTTAGGCCACATTTCACTAACCTTTTTTTCTGTTTCATCGTCAGGGTGAATGCCATTCACTTTAATTCCCAATTCAATTCTTTTTTGCATGTGTTTGGAAAAAGCCTCGGGTATAAGCGTAAGCATGTTTTTAGAGGCCGAGAATTCTCTCATAAACTTTTCTTTGCTATTTAAACAATCTTCAAATGCTTTGATTAAACCTGCCCTTCCTTCAAACACTCGTATTTTTGGTTTTTGTTTAGTGTCTTTATGCAATGCCTTCAATTCTGGTAAAATATTCTTTATTTTGCTTCGTATCTCTTCTGCCTTTGTTACCATATCCTCCGTTTCTTGCAAAAGCATTTCGGGAGAGACAGCAACAAATTGTTGCACATTTTGATCTTGGACGGCACTAACCAAGCCCTTCCGTTTGAGAGATTCTAAAACCACATAGGTTGAACTCCGATTAACATTAGTAGTTTCTGCTATTTCGGTAACCGTGGCAACTTCTAACTCAATTAAAGCCAAATAGACCCTGGCTTCTTTTTCGCTTAGGCCAAAATCCATCAAATTCTTAATTGCGACATTATTTAAGGAAATTGCCATAAAATGATATTTTAATATTTTTATATTGTCAATATACAACAACAAATTAAAAATTACAATGGGTAGTTCTGGTAAAAATAAACCTAATTCTTTAAGTTTTTGATGATATTTTGATTGTCAAATATTGACACCAATTAATGAAAACCTAAAATGGGGACAGGGATTAGTTTATGGATAACCTTTTCTCTTACCTCCTTTGAAAGGAAACAGTCCGTGCATATTATTTGCCCTTTTTGTTGCTATATTTGTTACACCCCTTGCGATCACTGAAGGTTATCCGGAAAATTTTTTCGGTGAAATATTTTTACAAAGTAAATAATATGAATCAGATTAAGTACTACAAGCAAGATAGATACGAGACTTCTAATACTAGCCTTAAATCATCAGGTGATGTTCTTTCGTTTATTAATGATATTCGTAGGGAAGCTCATTTAAGAAAATTTGTTGAAATTGATGGGCGATTAGTTATTTTTGGGGTAGAAGGTCCCATCATTCTTCCGAATGGAAAGTTTTGGTCTATTTCAGCAGAGGTTAAGGATGGTTTATGGGGAAAGCATCATATTATGGTTTCCCCTAATTTAGAGAGTCTTATTAATAAGAAACAATCTTTTTTGAGGTTGGATTCGGGTTGTTTTTCTGGTATGGTCTTGGGTGATATAACGTGTGATTGTTTAGAGCAACTTAGAAAGGCTCAGAGTATTATTCTCGAGAAAGGGGGAATCATTATTCATATTCCTAGTCATGATGGCCGCGGATGGCAAGAATACAAAATGGCTCATCAAAGAATTATGGACGAAACAAAGCTGGATACTATTACCGTAGCTGCTAAATTTTATGGTAGTGAAAATAAAATTGATACTAGGACGTTTAATGAATCAGCTTTAATTTTAAAAGCTCTGGGTTTTCCAAAAAAATATAGCTTTGATTTAGGCACAAGGAATCCGAAAAAAGTGAAGGCCTTATTAAAAGCTGGTTTTAATATTGCTGCGCAGTCGATAGAAATTGATGGAATATCAAAAATCTTAGAGAAAAATTTACAAGCAAAATATAAGTTCTTTAACAACCAAAAGAAAGGAAAGGTTTATGCGAGAAATTAAAAAAGACAAGTATTTTCGAGATAGACAAAGCACCTATATCATTCTTGGCATTCATTGTGCTAAGTGTGGCAAGGAAGTCTTGCTGTATCAAAAGGATGGAAGAGGGGGTTTGAAACGACTCTACCTTAACCGGATTCTTGCACCAGAAAGCATTGCTTCATTGCAGGACAAAGTAGAAAGAGTAAAAACACTTTCAATGCTCAAGTGTGAGTGCGGAGTCGATATTGGAATTCCAATGTTGCATCGCGAAGGCCGTTTGGCTTTCCGATTAATTCCCGGCACCTATTCTAAACACAAGGAGAAGAAATGATTATCACTATTGCCGGTCCGGCCGCCTCGGGAAAAGGAACGCTGGCAAAAATGTTTGCTGATGCTTTGAGTCTGCCACATTACGACTTCGGATTGCTTTTTCGAGCACTTGCTTATGCTAATCTTGAAATTCAGCACTTAAATGTGCAGGATGGCAGGATTATTTTTTCTGACAAGGATATTACTGATCAATTGAGAACAGAAGAGATTGGTTTGCTTGCAGCTAATATGGCTAGTCAACTCAAGGATTTGGCAATGTCATTAGTAAGACATGTAAACTTTGTCTGCGACGGCAGGACGTGTGGAAGTGAAATTTACCCCAATGCAGATTTCAAATTCTATATTACCGCCAGTGCACAAGATCGCATAAATCGTCGTTCCCTTCAACACGGGAATAAACAAGCATTCTTGTTGCGAGAAAAGATTGACCAGGAAAGGTTAGTTCTTCCTAAGGATGCGGTGGTGGTTGATACTACCGGAAAATCTATTTCTGAATGTTTAGAAGAAATGATAAGCTATGAAAAACATTTTACCTTTGTTCGAGAATAGAAAATCAAACCCACCACAATAACATGTGGTGGGTATTTTTATCAATTAAATAAGACTTAGTCTTTTGGTCGACCTAAGTTAATCGTATTTTAAAATTATTAAATAATATAAATTAATATGTATCAAAAAAATATTTTAAAGTATTATGTAATTGGGTTTTTGGTATTTTCGTTTTTTATTATTGTACCAAAAGTAGATGCGGCACAGGTAAAGCCTCCTACAAGCACCACATGGTATGTGAATATTAGTGAGAACGAGAAGGGGAGTACGTTAAATAATTGGATGTACTATAAAGGATATGATCAAGGCAAGGGAGATTTAAGCAGTTCAAGTACTCAACCCAGTACTGTGATTCTCGATTTTGGCCAGCCCTGGGTTTCGGGAGGATTGCAAGGAACAACGGGTTTTGCCGGTTCCTATGTATTTCTTAGTACAGCTGAGATATACGATGCAGCCAGATATTTTACCTCTGGTTATTATTATGGTTCAAATAATGGGAGTAAGATAATTCGTCTTGCTATTGGAACCAATAATCAAAATAGTGCCGGAACTGTGACCTATGCTCATGGCCAGGCCTGGGCACAGTTAATAAATGATCTTAATGCTTGGGTTAAGGGGACTGTAGCTAATGGTAAGGTATTTATGTATGGCGCAAATGATATCGAGCCAAGTTATTCAACTTCGAACGCCGCTTATAATTGGGTAAATGGATATACGAGCAAATGGATTGCTCCCTCTTATCTTTTAAACTATGGAGCTGCTGATGGGTGCAAGTTAAGCGGTACCATATCATCACCTGGTAGTTGCAATAATAATTGGACCCAAGAGCACGTATATTACATGTCATGGGGAGCCTTGCCAGCATATCCTTTACCGGAAATATATACCACTACTGGTTCGCAGTCTAAACAATGGCAACAGTTATCTTTATATTCATATCTTGCCCATGGAAGTCGCATGGATGTAGTTGGGTCACTATCACAAAGTCAGGCATGTAATCAGAGAGGGGGTTGTGTTGGGACAAACAATAATCCCGATAATGCTTGGACGCAACTTTGGAATGCGCTTAATGGCGATAGTCGTACCGCCCAAAATATGAGTTTTTCAAGTGATATATCGTGGCGCAAATAAGGTAGAGGTTTATATAATTAAAAAATATACTTATGAACAAAACATACTTTCTAAAAATCCTACTCGCCATAGTAGTATTTGGGGGAGTGGGAGTTAGCACGGTAGTGGCAAAGCTTACATCTGATAGCCAGCTTTTTGCAGACCCTTTTGATAATGGGTATTATCAAAAACTTCTTGCTAAAGGTGATAAAAATTCAAAAGCAGAAATTGATAAATTGATTGCCCAGGTATCAGAAAGAGAAACAATAGTAAAAGCTAATGACCACCTATCTGCCGATGAGAAAAAAAGAGAGTTTAATAAAACATTCGCGCTTTTGCAGGAAGAATCTAAAAAACGTGCCTTGCAGACTCAGCCCCTTCAACCGATTTTAAGGGGGATTTTAAATTTGGGCCATATGCCCGCTGCCGGAATTCGTGGATTTAGTGAATTGAGCTTTTGGGGCGGACAATTGCATGGTATAAATAATGTAGACACCCAAGTGTTTTCAGGGGTCGATCAATATAATCCTTCACGGGGAATGTTGATAATATTTAATGGTTCGCCCAGATATGACACTTATTATACACCCACTGCCACCGGTCCTATTAAAATTATTGCCGAGAAGAACGGAGTGCTCACGCTTCAATCTACGGGTGGTACTTATGTCATATACGATGATAATAAATCTGCTGATGAATATGAACAAGTTACAGTGTCAGGAGGTAAATTATACTATTTCGATCTTAAAACTGAGGTATTTAAATAGTACCTACGATCTACAACTCAAGCGCCAGACTTATAGGCCTGGCGCTTGAAAAGTTATCATATGAATGGAAAAAATATTTTAATTATTATTGTAATTGTTTTAGTATGTGCAATTATTTTGATTGGGTATTTTTACTTTTATCTAATGGCTAAAGAGTCTACTCAATCAATTTCCAAGCCATCTTCTTCTACCATATTGGTATCAGATAATGTCGGAAAGTCAAAGGAATACAAGAACAAGCAGTACGGTTTTTCTTTTGCATATCCTGACTATTTTCACCTTACCGAAACAAATATAAATAATGACTTCAGAAATACCAAGTACAACTTTCCTGACACTCTAACCATAAATGTTTTTCCTAGACCAATAGATAAAGTAGATTATTTCACAGTTGTCCCGGCGGTTGGACCAGATGGACCCTTCCGATATTCAATCAAAGATAATCAATGGCTGTATGTGGGGGATTCCGGATATTACCAAGACCTTAGCGAATATCCATTTAGCGACTTACTGCCAAAGAAATATATTTTTCAAAACGGTCTTGATGTTTGGATTGGGAAATGGAATGCTGTAAATAGCACCCAAGGGGGTAATTTCGGCGAGATTGTTTTTATCGAAAGTCCCTCAAAAACATTCGTGGTTAAGTTAGAAACTGAACGATGTAAAGGATATGCTTGTCAATATTCTGAACCAGGGGACTCAACGCCCAAGTTAAAAGAATCCCAAAGTAAAGCAGAAGATATTTTTTCTATCCTTTCCACATTTAAATTTACACAATAAGTTTTAAAAGAAGTTACCACTAAAGGAGTAAAACAATGTTAGTACTGTTGTTATGGGTAGCTATAATGCCGTTTTTTGTTTTATGATACAATGGATAAAAATAAACTTTCATAGGGGAGGTAATATTTTTGAAACGTTTTAATATGTATTTTACTTTACAAAATTTTAGAAAAAACTCTTTGCTATTTATTGTCATTTTGATGTTTGTGGTGTTTTCGGTATGGTGGCTTTGTATATTTTTCAATAAGAATACCTCTATGGTTGGTAAGCAGATTTTTAGTTCTTCATATCAAATT
>JAHFKU010000014.1:0-5596 GCA_023245195.1 Candidatus Staskawiczbacteria bacterium | reverse complement strand
GGAGCCATCGTAGGGTTTTTTATGGCTAAACGCTGGGGTGGGCATAAGAGCTTATTTGGAAAAACATTAATTTTCTTTTCAATTGGTCTCTTCCTTCAATTTTTTGGACAGTTTACGTATGGTTACTATAATATCTTTCAACACATTGCAGTGCCGTATCCGTCACTTGGTGATGTGGGTTATTTTGGAAGTACTGTTGCCTATATCATAGGAGCAGTTTATCTTCTCAAAACAACTGAATTTACCGTATCATGGAGTTTTCTAAGAAATAAATTTTATACCATTTTAATACCATGCATTCTTTTACTGATATCATACTGGTTCTTTTTAAGGGGCTATGAATTTGATTGGACCAATAAGTTAAGAATATTTCTAGATTTTGGTTATCCGTTTGGCGATGCACTTTATATCTCTATTGCACTTATTGCATTGGTTGCATCATATAATTTCTTGGGCGGGTCAATGAGAAAATCAATACTGCTTTTAATTTTTGCTTTGATTATTCAATATGCGTCTGATTTTACGTTTTTATATCAAGCTAACGCGGGCACTTGGTCTATCGCGGGATTCAATGATTACTCGTTTTCAATTTGTTATTTTTTAATGACAGTTGCACTAATACACATTGGTCAGATGTCTATTAAAATGAAAAACGGCTTAATATAGACCATGGAAAATGTTAAGAAATTTTTACAAATGGCAGAAAAGATTATTAGGATGCAAGAATCAGTTATTGGTTCTTTGGCTTGGGATAAAGCGCGAAAAGTTAAAGGGCTTAATATTAGTCGTTTAGATAATGTAATTTCTATGCTGGGAGACGAAAGAGAAGTGATAAATCGTCTTGTTGAGGAATACGAAAGTATTTTTGGAAAAGTATCCTATGAGGTTTGCAAAAAAGCGGTTAAGGATCTTATTGCCGAAATACCCCCAGAAGACGTTCCTTCTATTTTTAGTAAAAGCTTTAAATCTAGTGAAATTAAAAAAATACCAGAAAAACTTTATAAACAAAATCTTGATCTAGCGGTAAAATTAGAAGAAACAGAAAAAAATCTCAATCTTGAGAAACATCTTCGTAAGAATTTTACGAAGGAATCAGAAGAAGCAATAAGAAAAATAGAGAATGCCATCCTAAACAAAAATATTAATGGTGAAAAATAAAAATTTAAAAATTAGATTCTCATTTTAATGAAATTAAATATTCTTCTCATATTTTTATTATTTTGATTGGTTTTAAGTTGGTTTTCTTCAGTTTTTAAAATTCTAGCAATGAGCACTTTCTCGCTGGCTGAATCCAGCTGGGCCATTTATTTTTTCATCAACATGAGCATGACACTCTTTTTAATTCTACGCAGACCTGTTACGAGATTGATTAAAAAATAAGTTATGAAAACTAAAATTAGATTACAAATAAGTCGCTTGTTAAACGAACGCTTCAAATTAAATGCAGATGGTTTAGAAGAAAAATTATCAGCAGTAAGGGATGCTTTCGAAAAGAAGGAGAAGAAAATTTTAGATGGATTAAGAAAAATTACTGGACTTAGTTTTCTTAGGAATTACATTGATGTGTTTTTGATTAATCCCGATAATGCTCCTTCCATATCTTTTCCGGTTATCGTTAAATTTTATGGCGATACCAATGAAACAATTTGTATTATCGTTCATGAACTAATACATAACTTAATGTGGGATAATAATAAAAATGTTAATTGGTCATTAAAAATACAAGAATTATTCAAAGATGAAAATAGGAAAACCGCAATTCATATTGCGGTTCATGCAGTATTAGAAGCTGTTTATATGGATGTATTAAATGAACCAGAAGAAATAGTTAAAAATATTAAGCAAAGTCAAGACAAACCAGATTATAGGCGAGCTTGGGAAATTGTGAAAGCAGAAGGATATAAAAATATCATTGCTAAGTTAAAATCTCAGAAATGAAACTATATTTATTTACAATCAAACAAGGTAAATTAGATTTATGGAAAGAATGGGGAAATCTCCTGATGACTAAGCACAAAGAAGAAGCTATCGAAACGCTAAAAGAAGAGGGTTTAACCTACGAAGGTTTTTGTATTTTTGAAATAGACGGAATTTACTATACCCTTGCTATGATTGAAGGAGAGGAAAAACCAACCAATATGGATAGGGAACTAAACCAAAAACACCGAGCAACAAAACAAGAATGCCTTGAAAAAATCGGACCAGTAGAGAAAGCGTACGAGCTCTGTAGTAATTAGTAGATTTTTTGTGATATAATAATAATTAGTTAATCATTGTAGGTTTATAAAAGAGGTATAGAGTGCTTACTATTGCATATTTTAGTGTTGTGTGGTAGTGTGAATATACTAAATTCTATGAATTCAAATATCTTACGAAATGCTATTTTCATTACTGGCAGTTTAACGCACCGCATGACCGTGTGCTATTCTTTTGTTGATTCGTCAGATATGTCAATGTTAAAGGAAAGTAATTTTTTTCTGTTTGGAAATAATGTTATTGGAAAAATAATGTAATCAAGCGCCCATCGTTGGGCGTATTTTTTTAGAAAAAACATAAAAAATAAATTCATATATTAATTTTTATGGAAAGAGGATTACTAATTGCTTTACTTACAGGACTTGGTGGCATGTTGGGCTGGGGATTTTCAGAGTTTGCTACAAAAAAATCTGTTGATAGAATCGGTACAATTTCTAGTCTTGTATGGGCTCATGTATTTGGTACAATGATTCTTTTTTCTCTTCTATTCGTGAGATTATTTATAGTTCATGCGCCTGTAATTTTTCCTATAGCTTTGAGTGAATGGTCTGGTCTGCTCTTTTTTGGAACTTTGCAAACAATGGTATATTATTTTGCTTACAAAGGTTTCGAAAAGGGTGAGGTTTCTATTTTGAGCCCTATTTTTGCCTCATTTGCTGGGGTGGTTGCACTGTTATCTATTTTGGTGTTTGGAGAAGCTTTAAATATAGGTTTTGTGCCTGCCTTAGTATTTATCTTTGGAGGAGTCATGCTTATAAATATTGACCTGGAGAGTTTGAAAGCAAATCGCATTCGCATCAAAGCTGTAGTAGGACTTAAGGAGATTATAATAGCTACCGTGCTTGCAACAGTTTGGACGTTAGGCTGGGATAAATTTACAGGAAATAAAGATTGGATGGTTTATACAACCTTGATGTTTGTGTTTATGACACTCTCGGCATTTTTAATAGCAAGTATGGCTAAAGTTAATCTTTGGGAAGTTAAATTAGGAGCATGGAAATTTCTGTGGCTGATAGCCATAGGCGAGATTATTGCCTATCTGGCGATAACTTTTGGTTATGCAAGCACTACCTATACAAGTGTTATTGCAATTCTAAGCGGAGCCTCTTCCTTGCCTACCATCATACTTGCCCGTGTTTTTTTAAAAGAAAAAATGGCAAAAATTCAAACTACCGCAAGTTTAATTATTATTACCGGTATAATACTTTTATCGGTAGGTTAAATAAGTACTTAATTTATGATCCAATCAACTCATAGCAATATATACACAAAATTAAAGATTTATAAAAAAGTAAAACATGAAAGATCGCATCTTACCCATGTTCTTAATCATGTTACCCATAAGGCTATTCGTTGGTGTACCCCTTCAATTGATCTAACTTTTGCTCAAGTAAAAAACCCTTATGCAAGCGATACTTCTATATCACACGAGTCTTTAGGATACCCTTCAGATCCTTCCGGTATTTTTAAAAAAATTTATGATCATGCCGCAAACGCATATGGGGCTGATCATACACTTTTTTCTGTAAACGGTACTACTGGGAGTAATTTTATGGTTCTCAGGGCATTAAGTAAGCAAATTCCTAATCTTAGGGTTTTATCTGAAAGAAATGTTCATAGGTCAATTGTTGCAGCGTGCGAAGATTATGGGATCAACCTTCTTTTTTTAGAACCTAATATTAATCAAGAGCATCAATTATTCCTTCCGAATACAGAAAAAGAAATATATGAAGGAATTGCAAAAACTAAGCCACAGGTACTTCTTCTGGTTAATCCTACTTATGAGGGAATGTCTCTAAATTTAAAAAAAATAATTTCAACAGTGAAGAAAAATTATCCAGAATTAATAATATTTGTAGATGAAGCGTGGGGTGCGCATTTACATTTTTCTGATAAGTTGCCTCTTTGTGCAATGGATGCAGGGGCTGATATTTGCGTGCAAAGCACTCATAAACAAGGAGGATCACTTCAGCAAACAGGCATGATTCATTGGAAGGAAGGGAGGATAAATAATGATCTGCTTCTCGAATCTTATAGAAGCTTAGGCACAAGTAGTCCGTCCTATATACTTCTTGCCTCACTAGATGCTGCTAGAGAGGTAATGGAAAAAAGAGGTAGAGAAAAGCTAGAGCACATGCTTATGATTGCAAAACGTTTTTCAGATGAGATAAGTAATATTAATGGTTTTAAAGTTTTTTCTACAAACTACCTTAAAGAAAACTATCCTTCAATACATGAAAGGGACGAAACAAAAATTATTGTTGATGTTTCTGGTACAGGTTTAAATGGATATCAAGTAGCAAATATTTTAGAAAAGAAATATAAAATTATTGTTGAAGAGTGTAATATAAAAACAATTCTCTTTTTAGTTCCATTTAGAGCCACATTAAAGGATGTAAAAAATACTATCGATGCTCTTTCGGAAATAGCACAAAGAGTTAAGAGGAATAAAAAGATCGTCGAATGTAATTTTAAAATTCCTACCAATATTCCCAGGATTTTGGAATTAAATGAAGTTACAAAATTATTATGGAATCAAATTGAGAAAGTCCCACTAACTGACGCAACCGGGCGAATAGCAGCGGAACACATTACACCATTTCCTCCTGGTATTCCAATAACTATCAAGGGCGAAGAATTTACAAGGGAAATCGTTGATTATTATTTAAAGTTAAAAAATTATCATAATGTCCATATTGCAGCCCGTGATAAATCTATGGAATCTGTTTGGGTGGTGAAATAATCACTTCAATAATACTCTTGACATCAGTTTTATAGGGAGCATAATTATAGTAGGGTCATAATAAATTATCCATACAATAATGAATATCCGTACAATAAAAATAAGTAGGGATTCGAAAATCATTCTTTTTTATTACATTTTTATATTTGTTTGGTGGGCCTTTTTTTATATAACAGGGAAGGCTAATGTTGATGGAGAAATAACATTGGGGGGAGCATTATATCAGTTTGCCTTTGGATTGATTCCTTTGTTAGGTGGGGTACTTGGTATATTAAAATCAAAAATATGGGGAGGGTTAAAAAGCTACGTTGGTAGAGCGTTATTTTCTATTTCCGCTGGAGCCATTTGTTGGGGTATCGGCCAAATGTTTTGGTCGCTTTACTATAATATTATTAGTAAGGTTGATATTCCCTATCCTTCTCTTGCAGATGTTGGGTATAGTTTATCTTTTCCTTTTCTCGCAATCGGGTTAGTCAGTTTATCGAAAGCAACTGGGGCTCGGTTTTCCTTAAAACATCCTGCAGGAAAACTGTTAGCCTTGTTTATAACGATTATTGGAATTATTGCTGCATATTATTTACTTATTGTCGTAGCCCG
>JAHFKU010000041.1 GCA_023245195.1 Candidatus Staskawiczbacteria bacterium | reverse complement strand
AAGTGCCATTGCTACAGATTTGGTTTGAAGTGTTGCAGTTTTGATTGACTGCCTGGATGTTTCCGCAAGAATCGTACCAGTATGAAATGTTGCTCACACACTTTTTTGAAGCGTATGAGTAACAGTTCCCCGCGTAAGCTTGTGCAACTGAAGAAACAGTTAAGATGCCAATAATCACTGCTAGCAAAAGATAGGCTTTTTTCATGGTTTTTTGAGTTAGGTTATTGATACTACATACTACCGCGTAAACAGGATTTGTCAATGTGGACCCGATCGGATTCGAACCGACGACCTTTCGCATGCCATGCGAACGCTCTAGCCAGCTGAGCTACGGGCCCTTATGAATTATTCTAGGAACGGTCATTAAATCTAGAAATACGTCAGCAGAAAAATAATCTATTTTACAGACACCTTTATACCCTAGATTTCTAGAGGGCTTCCCAATAGTTCTTGGATCAATTCTTGCTCCATAAAACTGTTTTTTTGGTATGTTTGTTATTTTTGACCAAAGCTTCTCTAATTTTAAAATGTTCTGATCAGCTCTGCATAAGAGAGTGCAGCGAAATTTACTTTCATCAATAGTATAACACTTCCTCATTAAACTCAAGAATAGATCTATAATAAACGGGTCTGAATTTCCAAAATACAAAGAGCCTCTTTTCATACTTTTTGCACCTTCTGCCAAATAAAGGATTGATAAAACTACTTTCGATGTATTTATATCTTCTAGCGTCAGGGAAAGATGTTGATTGCGGTCAATTATGGATTGTAGGTATTTTTCTCTTCTTCGTTTGTTTACAACTCTTGCCACCTCCATTCCCTTTCTTGAGCTTTCCTTGATGTTGGCATGTATTCTTTTCTTTTGCTCGTTCGTTAAATAAATCTTACTAAACCATGTAGATAAAGTGCTTTTAGGGATTTTAGTTTTAGTTATTGTTATAATTTCACTATAACTTCTCCCGTTCTTCCGTAGATTAATAGCCATCTCTTTTAATGAGTGATATTTTGATTTCATGTATTAATCGTACCATGGAGCTGGTCTATGTGCAACACACATTATTCACTAAAAAACTACCAAAAAATAAAAACCCCTTGCTGCAATTCCTTTTGCATTAAGGGGCTTGGTCGATCTTTAGAGCTTGGCCGTTAAAGTGCGAGTTAGTCGAATCTTAGGGGAGATGCGATACCTTCGCTGCCGCCCAGAAGTCCCGGTGCCCATCCTAAGCCATTGGGTGTATTGACCAGGATTTGAATCTCATCCCTCCCGAAAAGTTTGAGCGAAACGGAATTGCCCTTGTTGGATCCGGGTGCCTCCAGATTAAAGACGAGGCCGAGTCGGCGGTTAAACAGACCCAAAAAACTTGATGTTCTGGCTTGACACTGCCCAACAGCTTCCCAAACCAGTTTTAGTAAACCTTTTTCCGCCACCAACATTGGGGCTCCGTCGCTGAGCCTAATCGCGGGGAAGGTCCCCATACACGAGTGTTCCAGTTCCAGGAAATGGCAATAGCCAATTTCCCAGCCTGCCAAGTCTATGACAAAAAGATCTGCCAATTTTTTCATGCTCTGCGCAACCATGGCCAACTCCTTAAGTTGAAGACTTTTTTTACCCTGTGCTCCCACCAGGATTCGAACCTGGAACCAATTGCTTAAAAGGCAACTGCTCTACCGTTGAGCTATAGGAGCCCGCTTTTCTTCCTCCCTTCGATTATAACCCTTCTTGGCGCAATTGGTCAAGTAATTCTTTTTGTCTTTTACTTACTTTTTTGGGCGTTTTGATAATCAATTCCACATAAATACTGCCTCTGCCGTAACTGCCATAATGCGGGATTCCTTTTTCACTGATGCGTAAAATTTTTCCCGATTCGGTGCCAGCCGGAATTTTAACGATAATCGGCGTATTTTCTAGTGTTGGCATTTCCATGTTGCCACCCAAAATAGCGTCCGAATAATTAATTTCACGAGATAAATATAAATCATCACCTTTGCGCAAAAACACAGGGTGCTTTTTTACAAAAATTCGCACATACAAATTCCCGGCTTTGCCATTTTTCTTACCAGCGTCACCTCTGCCATCAATTTCAATAGCCTGATTATTATCAATGCCAGCGGGAATGGTAAATTCAATGTCCTCATGGCCTTTTAATCGGCCTTCGCCATGACACACATTGCAAACTTTTTCGGGTCTATTCCCTTCGCCCTTACATTCCGGACAAGTGGTAAATGTCGTGTAACTGCCCAAAATGGTGCGCTTAACTTCCTGCACCTGGCCACTTCCCCGACATGAAAAACATTCGTTAACTTTTGTTCCGGGCTCGGCGCCTTTGCCTACGCATCGTGTACACGTAATTTCTTTTTTCAGAGAAATCTTTTTGTGAATGGGTTGCAGAGTTTCTTCCAGTGCAATTTCAATGTCAATTTGAATATCTTTACCCTTTTTAATATCTTTTTTGCTAGCTCTGCGTCCCCCACCTCCAAATTGAAAAAAGTTCTCAAAAATATCACCCAAGTCTTCCGGATCAAAACCGCTTGCTCCCTGATTCTGCCAAGCCCAATTAAAATCTCCAGCTCCTCCGCCATTTTGATCAAACGTTCTGCCAAATTGATCATACTGTTGGCGCTTTTCGGCGTTACTTAAAACCTGATAAGCTTCATTTATCTCTTTAAACTTTTTCTCATCCCCGCCTTTATCAGGGTGATACTTATGAGCCAGCTTATGAAAAGCTTTTTTGATTTCGTCCGCGCTGGCTTGTTTTGTGATGCCTA
>JAHFKU010000040.1 GCA_023245195.1 Candidatus Staskawiczbacteria bacterium | reverse complement strand
CCCTTCTTGAAAATATGTTGCCTCCGCAAACCTTCGCGAACATAGCCACAATGGAGACTGTATTGTAAACTCCGCTCATTAAAAGCGACCACCGATGAACACACTTTCCTCAAATTGAGAGTATTGAAAATATAATCCAAAAGAAACATCTTGGCATCGGTTCCGTAACCCTTGCCCCAATATTCTTTTTCTCCGATTAAAGCGCCTGTAGTGCAAACTCTATCTATCCAATTAATTCGATGAATCCCCATCGTACCGATCAAAATGCCTTCTTTGGTTTCAATGCCTAAAACGATATTTTTATCATCAGACCCGATCTTGTTAAACCACTCATCTTCTTGTTTTTCTGTTTGCGGTAAAAAGGCATAAAGAAATTCCCTAATGGCTGGGTCATTAATCCAACGAGTCAAATTCGAAACATCATCTTTTGAAAGCGGACGAAGATTAACTTTTTTACCCTCAAGAAAAATAACCTTCTGTTTTGAATTCAACATGGTCTTCTCCTTGTCAAAGAACTGGTTCTAGATTCAGCCTGAAACAAAAGCGTCTCAGCTTATCTAGCCGAGACACTTTTTATTTTAAAATATACTTTTTGAATCTTTAAGTTGATATTTTATAAAAATCGCCTTGGCTAAATAACCTTAGGTCGCAGATATTCCAAAACGCGCCCATTGGTTTTGGGTTAATAGAAACTGTTTTTAGTTGTTGATTTACAATGTTTTTCATTGAATTTATATTAGCATATATTAGTTATTTTCGTCAAATTTATTTAAAAATAACTCTACAATAAAAAAGCCCTAAATATATTACTATAATCTAGAGCCTTTGCCAGACTAATCTATTACTACCCGAACTTTTATCCGGTTTTCCGGAAGTAACTTCCTGATAAGTTCATTAATGCAATCAATAAGCATTCTTGATAACTTATCAAGGATATCGCTTGTCCATTCCGGCTTTCTAGATACTCCCTTAACCAAACAGAAAACACCTTCTTTCCTAAATATTATTGGTCTCATACAATCTTGCAACAAAAACACTGACACGTCTTCGCTGGAAATATTTAATACCTCAATCGTTGTTTGAGACAACGACCTCCAAGTATGGTTCTGCAACATACAATAGTGAATAAAATATCCTTCAATATCTGCCATCTCATAAAAAGGCATGCCATATATGCTGAGCGTAACCATGAGATCTTCCTCCGTTTGGTGGTTGTGAAAAGTAACACAGCTAATTGCCATGCCAATGCTTTTTTACCTCATCCATTTTACATTTGATGCAAATATTAACTATTTCCCTGGTATCTGAAACCTTAGGACAAAAGTTATGCATGCCCCTCTCATCGAATGACGGTAATTTGATTTTGCATTTTGGACACGTTACAAGCATCAAATCATTATTCATGGTAACCCCTCCCAAGTTTTGTTGAGACGAGAAAAATAGTGGAGGCGCTTATTAAAACGATCGTTTTAATAAGCGCCTCGATTGCCTCAGGAATAATTTTCCCGCTGCTCCCAATTGGAAGCAGGGATTAAATCGGAAATCCCGTGTCCAATATTGGCCCGGTAACGTTTACCCTTATTCGGACCATCAATGGCCTCGACGATGCTACCGCAGCCTCGCGACCACCCGTTCCCCCCTAACTCTATCACAATGTAATTCACTCCCTCGTAATTCAGAATTGGCCCCTCGGGCATACTCGACATGCGTCACCACTCTTTCTAATTGTTAAAGAACTATTTGAGAAGCCTCTGTAAAAATTTACAGAAAAAAACTCCTCATCTCTGTGCACAATAAAAATCATGCAAAGGGATGAAGAGTTAAAAACTTTCCATGGTACCACCCTTGTTTAGAATAAAAAAACGCCCGAATAAATGGCGATTTTATTCTCTCATTAACTCCACTCTTTCGAGTTTCATTAATTATCCTATGGTTACGGAGGAAGCCGGACTCTCACTTACGCAAGAATCATCATGCCCCAATATGTGGAGCGAATCAGGCCCAATCTCCTAAGCTTTTGGCCGGAGACCCAATTCATTGATTTTGTAATTGTCAAACTTTATCTCATTGCCCATGATATCAGATTAAAAAATCATGTCAATAGTTCAGAAAATACACACCAGCCTTAAAGTAATTTTACCTCAAACTTGAAGGGATTTCTTCTGGGGGCATTTCGGCGATGAGGTCTTGCACAGCTTCTTTGCAAACTTCGTGGCTGGCTTTGCCGAAGATTCGTTCATATTGGGTGACGAGGCGATTAACAATGTCTTTATCATCTCCCGAAAAAGAGACTGAATTATGAGATTGATCAATGGTAAGTCCGCTCACTTTTTCTGCTTCGCTCCACGCCAAAGGACCAATGACAGATTCCTGTTCTTTGATAATTCTTAGCACGATCTGTGGAAATTGAGCTAAGGCGTTCATATAATTTATATTATTTTTTAAAAAAATAAAAAGTCAAAATATATTAATCTTTAGCGTCAAAAGAATTAACACCAAAAACTATGAGCATCCAAGCAGTAGGTAAAACCATGTCTACCCAATGACCATTATAATAACTTCCTATAGTTGTAGTATATGAGAATGAGAAATCACCAAAAAATAAAACTAGCATTCCCAAAATTATACTCAAGATAGGAATCTTGTATTTTCCTCCAAGGTAATTGAAAGATAATCCATAAATGAGCGCTGAAAATAGAAAGATCACAAGATCTCCCAGAGGATACGCAAGATCAAAGAAAAGTTTTAATCCTCCTTCCGTAAAATCA